>JANYDZ010000566.1 GCA_025363375.1 Hyphomicrobiales bacterium | reverse complement strand
CTCAGGCGCAATGCGTGAACGGAAGCCGATTATGAAACAGGAACAGAACGCGCTGTTGACGCTGACCGGGCCCGGCAAGCCCATGGGCGCGCTGTTGCGCCGTTACTGGATACCGATCCTGGTCGCAAGCGAACTGCCCGAGAATGATTGCGCGCCGACGC
Source organism: Hyphomicrobiales bacterium (assembly GCA_025363375.1). Lineage (GTDB taxonomy): Bacteria > Pseudomonadota > Alphaproteobacteria > Rhizobiales > Beijerinckiaceae > Terripilifer. The sequence continues at coordinate 8,275 of JANYDZ010000566.1, read as the reverse complement.
GCGTAAAGGTGCTTGGCGAGCGGCTGATCGCGTTTCGCGACAGCGAAGGCCGGCTCGGCCTTGTCGATGAATTTTGCGCCCATCGCGGCGTGTCGCTCTGGTTCGGGCGCAACGAGGAATGCGGGCTGCGCTGCCCCTACCACGGCTGGAAATACGATGTGACCGGGCAATGCGTCGACGTTCCCTCCGAAGCCGGCGAGTCCGGCTACGCGCAAAAAATCAAACTGAAATCTTATCCGCTCGTGGAGGGCGGCGGCATTCTGTGGACCTATATGGGCCCGCCCGAACAACGGCCGGATTTCCCCGGCTTTGAATGGATGAAACTGCCGCCCAAACATCTCTACGTGTCGAAGCGTTTGCAGGAATGCAATTACCTGCAAGCCATGGAGGGTGGTCTTGATTCAAGCCATGTGTCGTGGCTCCATTCCATGGAGCTGCAAAACGATCCCCTGCACCGCAAGACCAGGGGCGCGAATTATCAGTCCGACAAGAATCCGAAATTCGAGATTGTGGAATCCGATGGCGGCCTGCTCATCGGCGCGCGGCGCGCCGCCGAGCCCGGCCATCTCTACTGGCGCGTGACGCAATGGATCATGCCGATCTATCAGATGATTCCGCCCTATGGCGACAACGCGCTCAACGGCCACGCGTGGACGCCCATCGACGATCACAACTGCTGGGCGTGGACCTTTACCTGGCATCCCACGCGCGAACTCACGCAGGAAGAATTCGACGCCATGCGTGGCGGCCACGGCGTGCATGTGGCATACGAGCCGGGCACGTTCAGGCCGAAGGTCAACAAAGACAATGATTACATGATGGACCGCGCGGGGCAGAAGGCGGGGCGCACGTTCAGCGGGGTTTACGGCGTGGCGCAGCAGGACGCATCCATTCAAGAAAGCATGGGGCCGATCGTCGACCGCGCGCGCGAAAATCTCTGCACGACGGACAACGCCATCATCATGGCGCGGCAACGGCTTTTGCGCGCGGCGCTCGCATTGGAAAAGGGCGCGGAACCTCCGGCGCTGGACGCGCGTTGCCACGCCGTGCGCTCGGCGTCGTTTGTATTGCCCGAGGGGGAGTTGTTTCACGCCGCGCGGGCCGACGCGCTGGTGGCGCGGGACGGCGTGGCGCATACGTCGATTTGAGGGAGAGTTCGCTCCGATGCAAATGATCCCCGCTGCTGTCGCAATCGACAACCGCGTCACCGCGATCCACGAATTCGCGACACCCGAAATTCCCTCCGACGCGGGCCTGCTGAAAATCGAGATGACCGGCGTGTGCGGCAGCGATTGGCCGTACTATCTGAAGTATCCCAAAGCCAAGGGCGCGCTCATTCTCGGCCATGAATCCGTTGGCCACGTGGAAAAACTGGGACGCGACGCGGCGAAAAAGTTCGGCGTGAAGGAGGGCGACCGCGTTGCGCTGGAGGAATATCTGCCGTGCGGGCATTGCCGCTATTGCCGTCGGCAGGAATTCCGCCTGTGCGATGAAACGGACACGCTCAACAAGGAAGGCACGATCCGTTATGGTTCGACGCCCATCGGCGTCGCGCCGGCTTTGTGGGGCGGCTTTGCGCGGGCGCAATATTTGCACCCCAATTCGGTGTTTCACCGTGTACCGCAAAACATGCCGGCGGCGCTCGCCGCCATGGCGCTGCCGCTCGGCAACGGCGTAGAGTGGGCTTATTTGCAGGGGCGGGTCCGCATCGGCGAAACCGTCGTCATTCAGGGGCCGGGGCAACAGGGCCTCGCCTGCGTCGTCGCCGCAAAGGAGGCTGGCGCCGGGGCCGTCATCGTCACGGGGCTAGGCACGCCGGGCGACGCGCGGCGCCTCGCGCTCGCAAAGGTTCTGGGCGCAACCCATACGATCAATGTGAGCGGGCACGACGCGCTGGAGACCGTCGCCGACATCACCGGCGGCGAGATGGCGGACCTTGTGCTCGATTGCGCCGCCGGCGGGACGGACACGATCATCAGCGCCATCGGTCTGGCGCGCAAGGCGGGACGCGTTATTCTCGGCGGCTGGAAGTTCAAGGACGTACCGAATTTTCCGAGCGACACTCTGGTGAAGCGGTTCCTGACGGTGAAGGGCATGCGCGGCCATTCTTACGAAGCTGTCGAAATCGGTCTCGGCATCATCGCCAGCGGACGTTATCGGCTGCACGAAATGGCGACCCATGTGTTCAGCCTCGCCGAGGTGGATCTGGCGCTGCGGACAGTCGGCGGCGAGGGCGAGCCTGAAGCGATTCACTGCGCGGTGGACCCGTGGAAGTGAGGGCGGGGATCGTCGCAACGTCGCTTCGCTGAAATGCGCCTGCGCGAAAATTCGCGCGGCCGCCTTGCGCGATTTTTTTGCGCTGCTGCGCGAGCGATTCGCCGCGCGATGAATTGCGCCGGGAAGCACGCGCGGAATCACATGCAAAATCACGCGTCGTCCTTGCGCGTCCGCCGCCGCGCGCTATGGTCCGAGGGGATCGTTTTGCGCATGTAGAAAATTCCAATGAATGAAATCCAGACCTCCGTTCTCATCGCTGGCGCCGGACCTGTCGGCCTCGCGCTGGCGCTGGAACTGGGCTTGCGCGGCATAGACTGCCTCGTGGCGGAAAAGCGCGACGGCGCGTTGCGTGTGCCGAAAATGTCAGCGGTTTCAACGCGCAACATGGAATTCTGCCGACGCTGGGGCATCGCCGAAGCGGCGCGGCACGCGGTCTGGCGCAAGGGTCAGCAGCTCGATTTCGTCTATGTGGAGAACCTGAGCGGGCGGGAACTGGGGCGTTATCGCAATCCGGTCTATGGCGAACGCGATCCCAAGGCGGTTTCGCCGGAGTCCTCATGTCATTGCCCGCAGATTTTCTTCGACCCGATTCTGGCTGAGCGGGTCCGTAAACAGCCGGGCGTGCGTTTCGCCTATGATACGGAGCTGCTTGATTTCAAACAGGAAAACTCTGGCATTCGCGCTGAAGTCGCGGGCCTTGACGGCGTCAGAAGCCGCATTGCGGCGCGCTATCTGGTGGGCTGCGACGGCGCTTCCGGCCTGGTGCGGCAGGCGCTCGACCTCAAACTCGAAGGACTTGGCGCCCTCGCCAACAGCATCAATATCTACTTCCGTTCGCCCGAACTCGCCAACCTCCACGACAAGGGCTGGGCGCGGATCTACCGGCTTATCGACGAAGCGGGTTGCTGGTCTGAACTGATCCCGATCGACGGGGTCGAGCTCTGGCGCCTCAGCGTGTTCGACGACCAGAGCTCGCTGAGCCGCCCGGAGGCGGCGCTCGCCCGTGTCTTTGGCAAGAAATTTCCCTTTGAAGTCATTAATGTATCCGCCTGGGAACGGCGCGATTTCGTGGCCGCCGACTATCGCCGCGGCGATGTCTTCATCGCTGGCGACGCGGCGCATCAATGCTCGCCCACCGGCGGGCTTGGCATGGCGACCGGCATCGAGGACGCGGTCAATCTCGGCTGGAAACTCGCGGCCATGCTACAGGGCTGGGGCGGTCCTTGTCTGCTCGATTCGTATGCCGCCGAGCGTCGGCCTATCGCCAAACGCAATGTCGATCTATCGACGCGCTCCTATCTTGCGGTCGAGACGATTCCGGCGTGGAAGCACGGCAGTGATATCGCCGCCTACAAGGGCGTGCTCGATTCCTGGCGCGACAATCTGGGTCGCTACACCGTGCCCGATCACGTGAAAATGCAATATACCTATGAGGATTCGCCGATTTGCTGGCTTGACGGGACGCCGCACGACGATCCCGAGCCGCCTGTCTTCGCGCATTCAGCGCGACCGGGCTCGCGCGCGCCGCACTCCTGGCTCGACGACGGCCGCTCGACCCACGACCTCTTCGGCGAGGACTTCACTTTGTTGCGATTGGGCGAAGCGCCGCCGGACGGAGCGCCGCTTCTTGCGGAGGCGCGGCGCGTGGGAATGCCCATCCACGAGGTTGTTGTGCATGAGGCCCAGGCCGTCGAACGCTACGCGAAGCCGCTGGCGCTCGTGCGCCCGGATGGCCATGTGGCCTGGCGCGGCGAAGCCTGTCCGGCGGATGTGGTCGCTGTGATTGAACGCGTGCGCGGGGCGTCAGAGGTTAACAATTTGTAACCGAATAATCTCCCTGTGTTGCTCCCGCGCCCTTTAGCCAGCCTCCTCGTTCGGCTACAAACACATGGTTTCGGGCGGTGCCCGGAGGGGCATGGCAGGGTGTTTTTGTGAATTTTACGTGGCGAGGCGTCGCGCGTCCCCGGGGCATTGTCTTTGCCCTGACGGCGGCGCTTTGCGGCTGCGGTCCGGCGCGGGAAGAGCTGGATGCGGCGCTGCCGAAAACGCCGGCTGGCTTCACAGCGGAGCGGTCCAGCGCGGCGAGGCCGGTGGGTAACTGGTCGCGCCAGTTTGGCTCGCGTGAACTCACCGCCCTGGTCGGGCAGGCCGAAGCGCAAAACTTCGATATCGCCGCCGCCCTTGCGCGTCTCGAGCAAGCCGTCGCCCAGGCGCGGATTGCGGGTTCCCCGCTTTATCCGCAGGTGAGCGGCAGCGAAAGCGCCTCGCGATCCTTGTCGGCTGGAACCAATCGTTCGAAAGAGCCGCCCTTCAGGGGCTCCATCGGCAACAGTTTCAACCTTGGTCTGACCGCCAGCTATACGATTGATCTCTTTGGCAAAAACAAGGCTTTGCTGGAATCCGCCGAGATCAATGTCCAGGTTGCCCGGTTCAACCGGGACGCGGTGAGCGTGGCGACGCTCGCCGGCCTGGCCAACCTGTATTTTCAGATGCTGCAGGATCAGGACCGCATCGCTCTGGCGCGAAGCAATATCCGCGCGGCGGACGAGGTTCTCAAAGCCATTCGGGCGCGGCTGGAGGTGGGCACGGCCACGGCGCTTGACGTCGCCCAGCAGGAAAGCGTCGTCGCCAACCAGCGGGCCTCGGTGCCGGCCATTCAACAAAATCTCGAACAAAACCGTAATCTGATTGCGGTGCTCGTTGGCCGCACGCCTGAGAGCGGAAGGATCCGCGGCGGCAGTCTCAGGGCGCTTAAACTGCCGGCAGTGCGGCCGGGCCTGCCAGCGCAACTGCTCTTGCGGCGGCCCGATATAGCGGCCGCCGAGGCCAGTCTTGCCGCGCAGAACGCCAATGTCGCGGCCGCGCGGGCGGCGTTTTATCCGACGATCACGCTCACCGGCAATCTCGGTTTTGAGAGCCTCACGCTGGCGAATCTGCTAAGGCCCGAGGCCATCGCGGCCTCGCTGGCGCAGGGGCTGACCCAACCGATCTTCAACGGTCACAATCTCGAAGGACAGTTGCAGCTTGCGCAGGGCAGGCAGGTGGAACTCATCGAGGCCTACCGAAAAGCCATAGTTACGGCGCTATCTGATGTTGAAAACGCCCTCATCGCGGTGCGCCAGGGCGCCAATCACGAAAGATTGCAGGCGGCAGCGGTGGCGGCGGCTTCGAGGGCTTACCAGATAACACAAGAGAGACTGCGCGAAGGAACGATTGACGTGGTGACGCTGTTGAATACGCAAACGACGCTGTTCCAGGCGCAGGATCAGTTGATCCAGACGCGGCTGCAACGTTTGCAGGCGCTGGTTTCTCTGTATCAGGCGCTGGGCGGCGGCTGGACGCGCGACAGCGCGGCGCCGCTGGTCCTTGTTCCCGACCGCTCCGTGCCGGTCGCGGAGGCGGGACAATGAAGAAGTTTTTGCTTTTTCTGCTGACTGTCGCCGGCGGGTTCTACGCTGCCGACCATTACGGCTACTACAAGTTTCCGTTCACCGGAGAACAGGTGGTGCAGACGGCGCAGCGCACCTTTGGCCGCGGCGGGCGACGCAATCAGCAAAACGTCGAGAACATACCGGTGCTGACCGCGGCGGTGCGGCGCGAGGACGTGCCGATCACCTTCGACGCGGTCGGCACGGTGCAGGCGCTTAATACGGTGGTCGTGCGGGCGCAAGCCGACGGGCCCTTGCTGGAACTGGCCTTCAGGGATGGGCAGGACGTGAAAAAAGGCGATGTTCTCGCCCGCCTTGACGCGCGCAGCGCTCAGGCCCAATATGATCAGGTGACCGCAAAAAAGGCGCAGGACGAGGCGACGCTCGCCAATGCGCGCGCCGATCTGGCCCGCTACAACACGCTCGCCGCTTCGAATTTTGGCTCGCGTCAGCAAGCCGACACGCAAAAGTCGCTCGTGGCGCAACTCGAAGCGCAGGTGCGCGTCGATCAGGCGCAGATCGACAGCGCCAAAACCGCGCTCGACAACACAACCATCATCGCGCCGATTTCCGGCCGCACGGGCCTGCGCGCCATCGACGCGGGAAATATCGCGCGCGCGTCCGACGCCAACGGCATTGTGAGCATCACGCAGATCAAGCCGATCGCAGCGGTTTTCAGCCTGCCGCAGCAGCAATTGCGCGCGGTGAACGCTGGAATCGCGCGGGGCTCAATGAAGGTGTTGGCGCTTGATCCGGACAACGTCACCGTAAGCGACACCGGGCAGGTCGAGGTCATCGACAACCAGGTCGATCCCTCGACCGGCACGGTGAAGATCAAAACGTCCTTTCCCAACGACGGTCAGAACCTCTGGCCCGGGCAGTTCATCAACATCCGTCTGTTTGTCGATACGCTTTCCCAAGTCGCGGTGGTGCCCACAGCCGCCGTGCAGCGCGGTCCGAAAGGTCCCTTCGTCTACGTCGTTTCGGCGGAAAACAAGGCGGTCATGACGCCTGTCGTATTGACGCGTCAGGATGAAAGAATCGCGGTGATCCAGAGCGGTGTCGCGCCGCCCGCGCGTGTCGTCACAACAGGCTTTGCCCAGTTGCAGGATGGCTCCAACGTCAAGCCGGCCGCGGCGGACGAGATTGCCCCGGCCCCGGTCGCGGAGGCGGCGCCGCCTCCGGCGCGCGGCGAAAGACCCGCTGGCGAGCGCCCTGCGGGAGAACGACGCGGCCCACCCGCCGGCGCGCAGGGACAGGGAGGCCGCCAGGCAGCCGATGGCGCCGCGCCCGGGGAGCGGCGCGGCGGCGGTGGAGCGCGGCAACCCGGTGGACCAGGTCAGGCGGCGGCGCAACCGCCCGCGGCGGGCGCCACGCCTCCGGTCACGACCCAATGAGCGTCTCGACGCCTTTCATCCTGCGGCCCGTGGCGACTTCGCTGCTCGGGGTCGCGGTGTTGCTGGGCGGACTGCTGGGTTTCTGGCGGCTTTCCGTGGCGCCTTTGCCGCAAGTCGATTTTCCGACGATCCAGATCACAACACAAATGCCGGGCGCCAACCCGGACACGATCGCCGCGATTATCACCGCGCCGCTTGAACGCCAGTTCGGCCAGATTCCCGCACTGACGACCATGTCGTCCGTATCGTCCTTCGGCCTCAGCCAGATCACGCTGCAATTCGATCTCGATCGCGACATCGACGGCGCGGCGCAGGACGTGCAGTCCGCCATCAACGGCGCGAGTTCGACGTTGCCGAAAGGCCTGCCCTATCCGCCGGTTTACGCCAAGGTGAACCCGGCGGACACGCCGATCATGACGCTGGCCCTGACCGCGCAAAACCTGCCGCTGCGCGCGCTCAGCGATTTCGCCGACAGTCTGATCGGCCCGCGACTGTCGGAGATCAGCGGCGTCGGGCGCGTGTCGATCCAGGGCGGCATCAAACCCGCTGTGCGCATCCAGGCCGATCTCGCGCGCCTCGCCAACTACAAGATCGGACTTGAAGATCTGCGCCAGGCGATCGTCGGGGCCAACGTTGCCGGTGCCAAAGGCGCCATGGACGGCGAGCATCAGGCCTATACATTGCAGACCAACGACCAGATCGCCGCCGCCTCGGCCTATCGCTCCGTGGTGGTCGCCTATCGCAACAACGCGCCCGTATTGCTGCGCGACGTGGCCGAGGTGGTCGACGGGCTGGAGAACGTGCGCGTCGGCGGCTGGTACAAGGGCCAGACGGCGATCATTCTCGACGTTCAGCGGCAGCCCGGCGCGAACGTGATTACCACGGTTGACCGGCTGCAGCAGCAAATTCCGCGTATTGCGCGCGCCATTCCCGCCGGCGCGCGGCTTGAAATCGTGCATGACCGCACGCAGATGATCCGCGCGTCCATTCACGAAGTCGAATTCACGCTCGTTCTGTCGGTGGCGCTGGTGGTGCTCGTCGTGCTGCTGTTCCTGCGCACCGTTCGCGCCACGATCATCGCCGGGGTGACCCTGCCGCTCTCCATTGTCGCGACCTTCGCCGTCATGTGGGTCGTGGGCTTCAGCCTCGACAACCTTTCACTGATGGCGCTGA
>JANYDZ010000546.1 GCA_025363375.1 Hyphomicrobiales bacterium | reverse complement strand
ATCGGCGTCGATTTTCATCGCCAGCTGGCGCGGCAGAAAATCGTTTTCGGCCGCGACCTCGGCGCCGATCAATTGCGCGTTGCGCGCGGCGAATTTCCGCTGCGCTGGCCGCAATCGCTCTCCAACATGCGCGATCTCAGGGGCCTGCCGCTGCGCTTCATCATCCCGAAAGAAGGCCTGCCCTACGTGCGCGTCGACAGCGCCGTCATCAAGGGCGCCGCGCGGCCCGGCGCGGCGCGTCTCTTTGCGCAATACATGCTGTCGCAGAAAACGCAGGACATGCTGGCGGGGTTCGGCCTGATTCCAGTGATCAAGGGCGCCGTCAACGCGCCCGACAAGGAAACCAGCGAACTCGTGACGCGCGCCAAAGCCAATCTCATGGGCACGTCGCATCCCGACACAATGGAGAGCATGCTGGCGCTGGCGAAGGAGATCTACCGCTGAGGGGGAGCGTTGCCGGATCATCTCCTGCGACGACCGCCGGGCATTGCGGCCGAATCCGATGCAGGCTTGCCATTTCCCGCAAGTCCCGCTCCCGCGCGAAAATCCCGTCATGACGCAAATCTTTGCGCGGGCGTCGGTTTTATTCCTTCAGCAGTTTGCGCAGAGCCGCGACGACGGGCGCGGACAGGCTGACGGCCTGTTTCGAAATCGCGTCCATTTCCTCCCCGGCGCCTGGAATAATCATCAGGTTGCGGCTTGCGCAAGCCGCGATGAATTCAGGGTCGGCGAGCATCGCGCGGAAAGCCGCGCGCAGCGCGGCGATTCTGTCCGCCGGCACGCCTGGCGTCGTCAAAATCGAGCGGCCTATTTCCGCCGTCCCGGCGATGACATTGGCGAGTTGCCTGCCCTCTTCGCCCTGAACCAGTTCGAGCAGGGTCGGCGTGCGCGGCAGCTGGGGAAACCTCGTGAGCGCGTTTTGAAACAGGATATTCGCCGTACCCTGCAAAACCCAGTCCGGGTGAGTCTGGAGGATCGCGGGAAGCGAATACGAGCCGTTGATGTCGACCTCGCCGCGCTCCGCCGCCAACTGAATATCGGCGGAGCCATTGTAACCCTTGATGATCTTCAGCTTCGAGCCGGCGTAGGCGTTGAGCAATTGCGCGAAAGCGAACGACATTGAACCGTTCTGGTCCGTGCCGAACGTGGCCTCGCGTTTGCGCACGTCGTCGAAGGACACGAGGCCCGTCGCCGGCAATGCAACGGCGACATCGATATTCGAGGTGAAACGACCGATGTACGGGAGATTTGTCGGATCGAACCTGCCGCTTGCCTCCAGCACTTCGGTCATCGCCAGAGCCTGCTGCACGCTGCCCAGATAAGTGCCGTCCTTGGGGGCGGCGTTGACGAGATAATCGACTGCCCGAAGGCTCGATCCGCCGGGCATGTTGACGGGCAACATTTTCGGATTGCCCGGAATATGCTTGCCCAGAAACTGCGCGGCCAACCGGCCGTAAATGTCGTAGCCGCCGCCGGGTCCATAGCCGATGACGACGCGCACGGTCTTGTCGCGGTAAAATTCGGCGAGCGTCTCGCCAAGCGCGCCTGTCGCTCCAAACAGAGCGCTCAGGGCGGCCAACCGCGACATCATCCGCGCCGCGCGCGTTAAAAAACCCGTCATGTTCCGTTTCCCCATCGCTCGCGCCGGCCGCTCCGTTTCGCCTTCGAGGGCGGCGCCGTCCGGGCGCCGTCCGGCCCGAGTCATGCCGCCGATTTTGTAAACTCATGCAAGGAATCGCGAATGGCCGCCTCGTCGATGCCGTGGGTAATAAAGACCATGCGTGTCCGCCTGTCGGGCCCCGGCCAGGCCGGCAAAGCGACGGGCGGATAAATCACGTGCTGAACGCCTTGCGCGACAATGGGCCCGGGCAATTCCGCGACATTGATGATCGCCTTGAAACGCAACAGATTGGGGCCCTTGACGCGCAGCAGGCTTTGCAGCCAGAGGTCGAGCGCTTCACCCGCGATAGGCTTGTCGACGTGGATGGCGACGGAGTGAATTTCGTCGTCGTGCCGGCCCGCGCGGCTGGCGCGCGGCCCGCGCCCCGCGAACTTGTCCATGTCCAGCCAGCGTTGGATATCGACGCCGCGCGTCGCCCGGATGTAGAGGCCCGCGTCAAAAATAGCCGCCGGGTCGATCGCGCCTTTCGCGGCGCGGATGATCGGCGCCGCGGGATTGAGCGCGCGCAGGCGTTGCTCGAGCGCCAGACATCCATCTTCGTCCGCCAGATCGCCCTTGGTCACGATGATCCGGTCGGCGACCGCGGCCTGCCTGACCGCTTCCATATATCGGTCGAGCGTGGCGTCGCCGGC
>JANYDZ010000535.1 GCA_025363375.1 Hyphomicrobiales bacterium | reverse complement strand
GATCGCCTCGCTCGTCGACGCGCTTCAGCAAATCAGAGCGGGGTTCGGGGACGAAGCTTCCGCCGCCGCCGATTAAGCGCGCGCCGTGAACGGTCCGGAACGCGTTCGCGCCGGTTTTTCGGCGCGGGTATGGAGCCTGCCGCGCCCTCACCCGCCGGCCTTTGCAAATTGCCAGGCGAGGGCCTAGTCATAGGGCCAGCGCGCAACGCGTGGGAGGCGTCCATGATCAAGGTCCAGGATATCGTTTATTGCGTCTATCGTTCGCCCGATCTGGACAAGATGAAGACGTTCCTGACCGATTTCGGCATGGTCGAGGCGGGCCGCGCGGACGACAAGCTGTTTATGCGCGGCGCGGGCGCGTATCCCTATATCAACGTCACGGAAAAAGGCCCGGCGGGTTTTGTCGCGGTTGGCATGCTCGCGGGTTCAGCGGCGGAACTCGAAGAAGCCGCCAAACTTCCCGGCGCGTCGGGTGTCGAGGCCATCGAGGCTCCCGGCGGCGGCAAGCGCGTCCGCCTCGCCGGACCCGACGGTTTTCGCTTCGATATCGTCCATGGCGTCGCGCCCGCCGCGGAACTGCCGGTGCGCAAACCTCTGCCCATCAACTTCGCCTATCAGAAACAGCGCGTCATTGATTTGCAGCGTCCGGATTTCGAGCCGGCGCGCATTGTGCGCCTTGGCCATTGCGTGCTGAAGTTCAGCGACGGCGACGGCGCGGTCAAATGGCTGAAGGATACGCTCGGGATGCTTGTCACCGACCGCCTGCACGCGCCCGATGATCAGAAAAAGACGCTCGGACATTTCATGCGCGTCAACCGCGGCGACAAGCCGTCCGACCATCACTCGATATTCGCTCTGCAAGCGATGCCTGGCGACATCAACGTGCATCACACCTCCTACGAGGTGCAGGACCCGGACGCCGTCCACATCGGTCATCAATGGATGCAGAACAAGGGTTACAAGCTCGCCTGGGGCGTCGGCCGCCATTTGCTCGGCAGCCAGGTGTTCGACTATTGGCGCAGCCCCGACGGCTATATCTTCGAACATTACGCCGACGGCGATCTGCTCAACGACAAGGTGCAATCCGGCGACTATCCGGCAACCGAGGAAAACCTCGCGCAATGGGGCCCGGCGCTGGGGCCGACATTCTTTGATTCGGTGGTTGTGTAGGGGAAGCTTTGCGCCGCTACCGCCCAGGCTCCATCCCGCGCGCCCTGTAGACTTTCGCGGCTTCCTCGCCCGACAGAAACAGCACCAGCGCCTTCGCAGGCTCGATGTCCTTTGTGTGCGACGACAGAAACGCGACCAGCGCGGTTGGCGTCGAGATGTCGCGCGGCAGCGGACCGACGACTTCGACGCCGGGCTCCGTAATGATTTCGCTGATGAAGGTGAGGCCGTAATCGACCTCGCCCCGCGCCAGCATTTCCATGGCGCCCTTGCCTCCTTGCGCGATGCGGATCTTCGGCTTCATCTCCTCGGCGATGCCGAGTTTGACGAGGGTCTGGTTGAAACTCTCGCCGGCCGCCGCGCCGCTGGCGGCGTTGGGGTAGGCGATCGCCCTGGCGCCAAGCAGCAACTTCTTCACCGCCTCGGCGCTGGAAATATCCGGCTTCGGCGCGCCGGTCTTCACCGCGATCCCCACAGAGACCGTCGCCAGCGGACGCTCGCTGTTCTTGACGACGTTGCCCGACGCGGCGACGATGTCCGTCGGCGGTTGGACGATCGGCACGTCGAAGGGTTCGCCCTTGATCACCTGTTGCTTCGTGCCGCCGCCCGAGCCGAAGGTTGCCTTGACCTTGTGGCCCGTGCGCTTTTCGAATTCCGGAATGAGGTCGGTAACGGCGGCGCGGATGCCGCCGGGGGCGATGAGGGTGATCTCGGCGGCGGGCGCGGCGGACGCGCAGGCGATCAGCGCCACAACGACTGAATTAATGAGTCCACGCATATCCCTGTCTCCTGCCCAGCGGCGGCGCGCCCGGCGCCGGCCTGGACCGCAAATTGAACCTCTTGCCGCAAAATCGCAATGCGGCTCTTGCCTCCGCGCTTGCGCCCCGGCATTTTGCACATAATGAGCATAAGTGGCGAAAGCCCCCGAGGGCGATTTCAGGCAGCCGGCCTCGGGCGTCCCGTCCGATTGCCGAAACATGCTTCAGGCATGCGGATCGGGCTGTTTGGCGGTTCGTTCAACCCGCCCCACGAAGGTCATCGCCTGGCGAGCCTCATCGCCTTGTCGCGGCTTGAACTTGATTGCGTGTGGTGGCTGGCGACTCCCGGCAATCCGCTCAAGGCCAATGAAGGCATGCCGCCGCTGGATGTGCGGATAGACGCCGCGCGCAGGACGGCCCGGCATCCGCGCATCAAAATCACGGGGTTCGAGGCCGATATCGGCACGCGTTACACATTTGACACTGTCTCCTGGCTGAAGAAACGCTGTCCCGGCGTCGAATTTGTTTGGCTCATGGGAGCGGACAATCTTGCCAATTTCCACCGCTGGCAACGCTGGCGCGACATCGCGGATCTGGTGCCGATCGCGGTGATCGACAGGCCGGGCGCGACGTTGAAGGCGATGAACGCGAAAGGCGGCTCGTGGCTGGCGCGCCGGCGGTTCGACGAGTGCGACGGCAGGCTTTTAGCACGCGCAAAACCGGCCGGATTTATGTTTCTGCACGGGCCCAGGTCGGACATGTCGTCGACGGGCCTGCGGAATGCCGGCCTTGTATTGAAGGCCGAGC
>JANYDZ010000579.1 GCA_025363375.1 Hyphomicrobiales bacterium | reverse complement strand
GGCACGACGAACGCGAACTCGCTGCCAACGCCGACATCGCTGCTGACCTGAATGCGCCCGCCCATGAGTTCAACGAGGCGTTTCGAGATGGTGAGGCCAAGCCCGGAGCCGCCAAACCGGCGCGTGGTCGAGGAATCCGCCTGCGTGAAGCGTTCAAACACACGTTCCAGTTTCTCGGCGGGAATGCCCACGCCCGTATCCGCGACGGTGAATCGCAACGATGCGAGTGCTCCGGGTGTTCCTTCAAGCGCGACGCGAAGCGACACCTGACCGGTTTCCGTGAACTTGACCGCGTTGCCCAGCAGGTTCAGCAGCACTTGCCGCAGCCGGGTCGGGTCGCCAACCAGTTCGCCCGGGACGTCCGGCGCCACTTCGCACAGGAGGGCAAGGCTCTTTTCTTGCGCGCGCGCCGCCACCATCTCCATCACCTTTTCGAGATGGTCGGCCAGCGAAAACTGCGTTCGCTCGAGTTCCAGCTGCTCGGCCTCGACCTTGGAAAGGTCGAGGATATCGTTGATGAGATTGAGGAGATTGTCGCCGGCGCGGCGGAATATCTGCACGTATTTGTCCTGCTCGACCGAGAGCGGCGTTTTCGCGAGCAGATCGGCGATTCCCATGATCGCGTTCATCGGCGTGCGGATCTCGTGGCTCATGCTCGCCAGAAAATCCGATTTGCTCCGGCTGGCGCTTTCCGCGTTCGCCTTCGCCCGCTTCAATTCGGCCTCGCTGCGCTTTTGTACCGTCACGTCGCGCGCCGCCGCGAAAACCCCCTGTAATGTCCGGTGCCGGTCGTAGAACGTCGTCGCGTTGTACGACACGACGGTTTCCTTGCCATCGCGGGCGCGGGCCGTGAGTTCGTAGTCGGTGACCTTGGTCTCGCTCAGCACCAGCCTTATCCCCGCTTGCGCGCGATCCGGGTCGGTGAAGTAGTCCTTGAACGGCGCGCCGATCAGTTCATCGCGCGTGCTGCCGGTCAGCGCCTCCATCTGCTTGTTGACGTCCGTGATAATGCCCGACGGATCGGTGGTCATGAGCGCGTCTATGTTCGATTCGATCAGCGAGCGCGTGTAGAATTGCTGGTCGCGCAAGCGTTGATCCAGTTTCTTTTGCTCGGCTTCGAGAACACTTTGCGCGAGGAATACACCGACACCAGCGCCTTTTTCACCGACGATTACCGGCGCGACCACGCCGAAGCGGTCGAGAAATTCTTCGAAATGGCGATCGCGACCCACGCGAAATTGCCGGAATATCTGCATCTCGTCATCGCCCGCCAGCAATTTTAAATGTCACTCGATCTCGTATTTTCCTGTATCCCGCGAATCCGGTTTCTGATTCAAGGTGCGGGTGCTGATTCTCGACCGCCTTCTCGCCGGACTGAAGACCGCCTGCGCCGCGTTTCCCGACGCGCGGACAGGCGACGTGGTCTATTCGATGGCGGATGTCGGCATGTCGGCGTTTTCATTGTTTTTCACGCAGTCGGAATCCTTCCTCGCCCACCAGCGCGCGCTGGAAGACGAGCGCCAGACCTCGAATTGCCGCACCCTGTTCGGCATGGCGAACATTCCCACCGACGCGACCATCCGCTCGCTGCTCGACCCCGCGCATCCCTCGCATTTGCAGGGCAATTTCGACGAGGCCCTCGCTCTCATGCGCGAGCGCGGCGGCATGAAAGCCTTCGAGCGGCTCGGCGGACGGACGCTGATCGCCCTCGACGGAACCGAGTTTTTCTGCTCGCAAAAGCTCGGCTGCGACCATTGCCAGACGCGCAAGCGCTCCAACGGCAAGACCGACTTTTATCATTCGATGCTGGCCGCCAGCATCGTCGCGCCCGGCCACAACATGGTCCTGCCGTTGATGCCCGAGTTCATCGAGAAGCAGGACGGCGCGGAGAAACAGGACTGCGAGCGCAACGCCTGCAAACGCTGGCTTCTCGCCCATGGCGAGCGGGTCAGGGACCTGCGCCCCATTTACATGGGCGACGACCTCTTCGCCTGCCAGCCGATTTGCGAGGCGGTGAAAGCCGCCGGCGGCGACTTTTTGATGACGGCGAAGCGCGATTCTCACGTCGCGCTCTACGACTTCATGCAAGGCGCGGAAGTCGAGGAACGCGCGCTCGCGCGCAAGGAGGCGGGCAAGACGCTGACGCATCGCTACCGCTGGTTCAAGGGCGCGCCGCTGCGCGACGGCAAGGACGGAATGCTCGTCGACTGGCTCGGCGTGACCATCAGCGACGCGAAGGGCAAGGTCACCTACGACGGCGCCTTCGTCACCTCGCTCGACATCACGCCCGAAAACGTCGCGGAAATCGCCGCATGCGCCAGGGCGCGCTGGAAAATCGAGA
>JANYDZ010000486.1 GCA_025363375.1 Hyphomicrobiales bacterium | reverse complement strand
CGAGCCGCGCGTAGAGATCAAAGCCGCCGCCGGGGGGAAAGCCGACGACGACGCGCAGGAGCTTGCCGCGGTAGAAGGCGGCGGCGTCTTGTGATTGCGCGAAGGACGCGGATGCGAAGGCCCACGAGACAAAGGCGCCCGCCGCGGCGCGGCGCGACACCACTCCCGCGGAAGCGGAGGATCGGCCCGAAGGACCGATGTGAGGGGTTGCAATCTCAGTTTTCATGCTTCGCGTCGCAGCCTTCAATCCCGAAACAGCAGCCTTTCACCTTGTCGCGCGACACGCCCTGCGCGCGCTATTCGCTGGCCGGCTTTCGCTGCGCCTTCGCGCGTTCGCCGGTTTTGTAAAAGTCGCCCTCGACGGCCCATTGCGCTTCTTCGCGATCCCTGTCGCTCCAGTCGCCGAGTTCATAGCCGTGCCAGGGATTGCGCGGCTTCAATTCGGGCAGGCCCAGTTCCTCCCAAATCTTGCGCGCGTTCTCCATGTATTTTTTCGCCGGCAAGGACACCGGCGTATAGGCCCACGGGCGCATGGCGTTGATCAGGATCGTCGAGCCGAAATAGCGCTGCACCGTCGAGACATCGATCTCGCCTTCGAAGGGAGGATTTCCCGAGGGATCCAGGCCGACGCTGCGTTCGCCGATGATTTTCGCGTCCTTCTCCGGCTGCATCCGGTAGGAGAGCGCCCAGATCACGGCTTCGGGATCGTGCAAATCAATGTCGTCGTCGACCGCGATCACCATTTTCCCGACCAGCGCCGTGCGGCCCGCGACCGCGTAAAGCGCTTGCCAGACAATCGAAGGATTGCAACGCTTCATCTGGATGACGACGAAGCTGTCCAGCGCGATTTCGTGACACGCGACATCGGCCACGTCCGGGATGCCGCACGCGTTGCGCAGGAAGAACAGGTAATTGTTGTCCTGCGCGATCTTCTTCAGCTTCGAGCTTTCGGATGGCGGCATCTGGCTCATAATCGCGGTAAAGACGGGGTTCTTTCGATGCGTGATCGCCGTGACTTCAAACACCGCGTTGTAGACGCGTCCGCCCATGTGGCCCGTATATTCGCCAAACGGCGCTTCGGGCTCCAGATATTCGGTGGAAATGTAGCCTTCAACCACAAGCTCGGCGTGACAAGGCACGAGCAGATCGATGGTCTTGCAACGCACGAGGTCGAGCGGCTCGCCGATCAACGCGCCCGCCACCTGATATTCCTCGACCCCATAGGGGATGCGCGAGCCCGCGAGATAGGTGAGCGCGGGCGGGCCGCCGATGACCAGCGCCGCTTCAAGATTCCTGCCCTTTTTGCGCGCCATGTCCCAATGCTTCCAGCCGTGGTTGCGCGGCGAGATGAACATGCCCATGCGGTCGGGCGCCTTCACCTGGCCCCGATAATTGCCGACGTTGATCCAGCCGGTTTCCGGGTCTTTCGTTATCCAGTTGGAAGCCGTTGTGTAGGGCCCGACATCGAAACCCGGCGTTGAAATGGGGATGGCGAATTCGCCGAGGCCGCCGTGCTCCAGCAGGCCCGCGCCCACATGCACTTCGTCCTGCACGGAGCCGTAATTGAGAATTCGCGGCGGGGTGGGTTTGGCCTGCGCCTTCTGCCAGCGCTCGCGCACCTGGCTCACATGGCAGCCCATGCCGATGGAATAGACTTCGGTCGACGCCGCATAGATGCCGACGGCGACGCCGCCTTGCAGATTGTTGCCCTTGGCGTCGCGCACGTTCTCGAAAAGGAAGCCCTTGCGCTGCTCCTCCGGCAGGCCGCGAAACTGCCAGCGCACCAGCGGCATCAGCTCCGTATCCTTGCAGATGGAGCGCGTGACGCGCACGAGTTTGCCGCGTTTTTCCAGATTGTCGAGATGGGTGCGCAAGTCCTGAAGATTGCCGCCGGCTTCGCCCGCCATGTTTCCTCCGCGTGACCAGGGTTTGATCGCGGAGGATTTTGGCAGGCGGGGGCTGGAAGGTCAAAGCGCGCGCGGCGGTGATTGGCCCGCCGCTACTGCAATCCGGTTTCCTGCAGGTATTGCAAATCCACAAACGTCTCCGCCGCAGGCAACGGCGCCTGCAACGCGCCGGACATGCCCAGCAATTCAACGACTTTCGCCAGTCCGGGCATGCTGATCTCCGCGTGGAGCGGCATGATCCCGCGCGGCGGATCGTAGTAGAATTGCAGCGCCTCGCGCGCGATGTCCGCGGACGCGTCGGTTGTCTCGGTGACGATCTTGACGACTTCCTCGCGGTTGGCGGAATCGGCCATGAATTTGTAGGCTTCGCCGAATACGCGGGCAAAGCCAAGCGCCGCGGCGCGGTTTTCACGCGCCCACGCGCGCCGCGCGGCGACGACGCTGAATTGCAGCACGGGCACCACTTCAAGGCTGTCGCCGAGTTTGCGATAGCCCTTCTGCATGAA
>JANYDZ010000575.1 GCA_025363375.1 Hyphomicrobiales bacterium | reverse complement strand
CGGCCTTCGAGGCGAAAGTGGCTCTGGCCGTAGTCGAGGGCGAGCAGACGCTGGTGTCGGTAGCACATCGCCGAGGAGATCGAGAGCATGGGGCGGACCGAGAAGCGCGAGGGTCTGTGTTGAATGCGCAGCGGGACGATTTTGCGAGGGTAGCCCGCGTCACGCGGACCCCTCCCCGCAAGCGAAAAGGGAGACCCGCGGGATTTGTCCGCGTCGCCGGGTTCAATCGTTTCCCGCACGCTTCTCCGTCGCGAGCCGCTCCTCCAACTGCGCGATCTTTTGTGAAAAGTTGCGGCCCATGTCCGTTTCAATGGCGCGATAAAGTTCCACCAGCCCCTTGCCGAATTCCGTCAGCCGCGCGTTGCCGCCGCCCTTGCCGCCCAACTGGGTTTCCACCACGGGCTCGCGGAACATGCGGTTGACCTCGTCGAGCAGCAGCCATGCCCTGCGATAGGACATGCCCATGGCGCGCGCGGCGCCGGAGATGGAGCCGTGTTCGGCGACCATTTCGATCAGCCTGATCTTGCCATGGCCGACGTGGCGTTCGCCGTCGAAATCGATGCGGATGGTGAGGCGGGTCATGCGGCCGGCGCCTTGGGAACCGGCGCTTCCGGGCATTTCTCCGGCTTGATGTCGATGAGCGGCGTGCCGTCGACGCAATCGAGTCCGCGCACGACAAGGTGATCGTCGTGAACCTCGATCAGCGCGACGAGCGACGCCGAAACGGGATTGGGCCTGATGGGCGAGCGCAGGGCGAAGGTTCCCATGGTCAGGCCATTGTGGCGCGGGCTCTGCTCGACGAGATCGCGGCGCGCAAGGTGCATCCAGTAAAGAATTTGCAAATGGCCGTGCTGGCCGACGCCTTTCAACCCGGGTCGCCAGGGCGCGTCCAGCTCGACGCGGCACAAAGGGCCGTTCACGTGATCGCCCTGACGCGGGCAATCGCGCCGCTCCTTCCACGGCGTGCGCAAGCGGCCGATGAATTGCAGGCACGCGTCGGCGCGCGTCGGCGCCGCAACCGCGACTTCGCCCGGTCTGACGTCGATTTCGGCGGGCGGCGCGGCGGCGCTCATGCGATGTCTCCGATCGGAATTTCCACGTTATCATAGCGGGAAGCGGCGCGATGTCACCGGGCGGCCTCAAACGCGCGGACCCGACGCTTGCGCTGGACGAAGTCCGCATTAGACTGACGGACCGCCACGCGAGGAGGACGCGCCCGTGACCGACCCAGTCGAGGACACTTGCCGGACGCGCGGCCCCCGCCGCGGGCCGCTGGCCTCGGAGGAACATTCATGAGGCCGCGCGCCTACGGGCCGTTCCCTTATTCGCCGATCATCAAGCGGCCGAAATCGCGCTGGCCTAACGGCGCGCGCGTGGCGGTGTGGATCATTCCCAACATCGAATTCTTCGCCTTGACGGACATGATCCCTGTTTCCGCGGGCGGCGGCGGCAAGGTTCCCGACGTTTCGGGCTGGTCCAGGCGCGACTATGGCAACCGCATCGGCGTGTTCCGCATGATGGAGGTCATGGATTGTTACGGCGCGCGGGGCACGGTGGCGCTGAACGCCAATCTGTGCGCGCAGCACCCCGAAATCATCGCGGAGTGCAACAAACGCCAATGGGAGTTCATGGGGCACAACGAGACAAACACAAAACGCCTCAACGAAGTCCCCGAAGGCGAGGACGCGGCAATCGTGCAGCGGACGGTGGAAAAGATCGCGAAGGGGACCGGCGCGGCGCCAAAGGGCTGGCTCGGTTCCGGCCTGCAGGAGACGTGGAACACGCTGGAGCACCTCGTCGACAACGGCATCGAATATGTCGCGGACTGGGTGAACGACGATCAGCCCTACACGATGGCGTTGGATGATGGACGTTCGATTATGTCCATCCCCTATTCCACCGAGATCAACGACAAGCCAGCTTACGAGAAACACAACCGCACCAGCGCGGAGTTCGAGACGATGATGCGCGACCAGTTCGACGTTCTGTGGCGGGAGGGCGGCACCCGCGCGCGCGTCATGGGCATCGCGCTGCATCCGTATATCACCGGCGCGCCGCACCGCATCGGCGCGCTGGACCGCGCGCTCGCGCATATCTGCAAGCATGACGGCGTGTGGCTGGCGACGGGAGCCGAGATCGCGGAGGCTGGCCGGACTCTGCATGAAACATAAGGCTCGCGAAAGTCGATCGAGGGGGAATGCGATGTTGACGACGACACGACTGGCGCTGACCGCCGCGCTTGCTCTGAGTTCGGCGCCCTTCGGCGCCCGCGCGCAAACGCCGATCGCCATCGGCGACGTTGGGGCGGGCTCGTCGCTGCACTGGGCTTCCTACATTTCCATGGAGAAGGGCTTCTTCAGGGCCGCAGGGGTCGCGCCCGAATATATCCCCGTGCAGACAAGCGCCGGCGTGTTTCAACAACTCGCGGCGGGATCGCTCGATCTGGGATCCGGCGGTTTTCCCGATCCCATCCGCGCCATCGACAAAGGCGGCGCCATGTCGATCTTCCGCATCGAGGGACAGGTGGCGCCGTATGAGTTGATGGCTAAGCCGTCGATCAAGTCCTACGCCGATCTCAAGGGCAAGGTTGTCATGATTGACACGCCCAAGGGAAACACGCGCCTGTATCTGGAGCGCATGATCGCCCCGCATGGATTGAAATACGGCGATTTCGACCTTGTATTCGCGGGAGCCACCGCCGCGCGCTTTCAGGCGCTGGTCTCGGGCGCGGTGGACGCGACGCTGGTCAACCCGCCGTTCAATTTCAAGGCGAAGGCGGCGGGAATGGTCTCGCTGGGCAAATCCGCGTCGACGTCGCTCGACGTGCCGTTCAACGGCTACGCCGTCGGCCATTCCTGGCTGAAAAACAATCGACCGGCGCTCGATAAGTTTCTGACCGCCTATCAAAAGGGCGTCGACTGGTTCCACGATCCCGCCAACCGCAAGGAAGCCGTCGATATTCTGGTGAAATACGCCAGGCTCGAACGGGGCGAGTGCGAGCAGACCTACGATCTCTACCACGAACTGAAAATCTTCGACCGCGTTGGCTCCATTCAGGGCAGCGGACTGGACAATCTCATCAAGATCATGAAAGCAGACGGGGATATCGAGGGCTCGGCGGAGCTGTCGCGCTTCGCCGACGCGTCGCTGGCGACGCCGAAATGAATTACGCGGGGGTTATGTCGTTGCGAACCGGATTGATCAGCGCTCTCGCAGCGGCGGCGATGAGCCTTGGCGGCGCCCATGCGCAAACCAAAATAACCATCGGCGAAGTCGGCTCGGGCGCGGCCAACCACTGGCCGTCCTATATCGCCATCGAAAAAGGATTCTACAAAGCGCGCGGGCTTGAGGTTGAATATGCGCCGGCGCCGTCGTCCGCCGGCGTGATGCAACAGCTGGCGGCGGGCTCGATCGACATGGGCGCCGGGGGGCTTGTCGATCCCATTCGCGCCATAGACAAGGGCGCGAAGATCACGCTGTTCCGTACCGAGGCGAGCGTCGCGCCCTACGAGGTCTACGCGAAGAAAGACGTCAAAAACTGGACCGATCTGCGCAAGAAAACAATCATGATAGGCGGCGTGAAGGACATCACGCGCATCTATCTCGAGCGCATGGCGATCCCCAACGGATTGAAACCGGACGACTACGACCTCGTGTTCGCCGGCGCCACCGCTCAACGCTTCGCCGCGCTCGCCTCCGGCTCCATCGACGCCACCATCATGAACCCGCCGTTCAATTTCAAGGCGAAGGGGATGGGTTTTGCGCGTCTTGGCGCGACGCCCGACTATGTGCGCGATTTTCCCTTCACGGGTTACGCCGTTTCCCTCGCCTGGGCGGGGCGACACAAGGACGATCTCGCCGCGTTTCTCGCCGCCTATCAGCAGGGCGTCGATTTCTTTTACGACAAGGCCAACCGCGAGGAAGCCGTTTCCATCGCGCAGAAGTATCTCAAGGTCGACCGCGCCGACGTGGCGGAGACCTGGGAGTTCTATCAGGGGCTGAAAATCTTCGACCGCGTCGGCGTCATCGCCAACAGCGGCATTGAAAATCTTCTGAAGGCGCTCAAGGAGTTGGGCGACATCGAAGGATCGACCGAGGTGGCGCGTTATTTCGACGCGTCGATCATCACGCCGCAAAAATGACGGACGCCAGATGACGGAACAGAATGTCGCCTCGATGAGCGCAAGCGGATCAAAGGGCGCGCCCTCGAGCCCCGCCGCGGCGCTGAATTTTTTCCACGCGCGCCGCTGGTCCTGGGGCTCGGTGTTTGGCGGCCTCGCGCTGTGGGAATTCATCAGCCGCGTGATAGTGGGATCGAAACTGTTTCTCGCCGCGCCGACTCAGGTCCTCTACGCGCTCTATGACCTCGCGCGCACCGGCGAAATCTGGAAACACGTCTGGATCAGCGCGCTGGAATTCTGCCTCGGCTATTTCATCGCCTGCTTTCTCGGCGTCGCGCTGGGCTTTGTCATGGCGACATTCAAATCCGGCAAGCAAGCGCTGCAGCCCTGGGTCTCGGGCCTTTACGCGACGCCCACCGTCGCGCTGGCGCCTTTGTTCATTCTGTGGTTCGGCATCGGCATCGTCTCGAAAGTCATGGTCGTGGCGTTGCTTGTGCTGTTTCCGGTCGCCATCAACACCGAAGCGGGACTGCGCAATACAAGCCCGAATCTCGTGGAGACGGTGCGCAGCTTCGGCGCGACGCGGCGACAAATCTTCTTCAAGGTGGCGTTGCCTTCCGCGCTGCCGTTCATTTTCGCCGGCCTTAAACTTGGCATCGGCCGCGGCCTGATCGGCGTCGTCGTCGCCGAACTTTTTGGCGCGCGCGCGGGGCTTGGGCAATTGATCAGCCAATCGGCGGAGACGTTCAACATGCCCAACCTTTTCGCGGGCGTGACGGTGCTGGCGGTCGCGGGCATCGCCATGACGAGCGGTTTTGCCAGACTTGAACAAAAACTTCTGCCGTGGAGGGAATGACGATGAACGCGGCCTCTCCCAAACTCGCGGTGAAGGAACTGACCAAGCGCTTCGGCGACCTCGAAGTTCTAAAAGCCATCAGCGTAGATGTGCAACACGGTGAATTTGTCTCCATCGTCGGGCCTTCCGGGTGTGGAAAAACGACATTTTTACGCATCATCGGCGGGTTGGAGACGGCGGCCTCCGGTCAGGCGTTGCTCGACGGAAAGGTCATCGACGGCCCCGGCCCGGATCGCGGCTTTGTGTTTCAATCCGACAATCTCCTGCCATGGCGGGATGTTTTGTCGAACGCGGAAATCGGGCCTGAAATCAACGATAAACTCGGCGACGCCCAGCGCGGCAAGACGATGAAACTACTGGAGCTCGTGGGGCTCAAGGGCTTCGAGCACTATTTTCCGCGCCAGCTTTCCGGCGGCATGCGCCAGCGGGTCAATCTGGCGCGCGCGCTCGCCGTCGATCCGGCGCTCATGTTGATGGACGAGCCGTTTTCAGCGCTCGACGCGCAGACGCGCGAGATCATGCAGACCGAGTTGATGCGCATCTGGGAAGCCGGGCGCAAGACCGTGCTCTTCGTCACGCACCAAATCGACGAAGCCGTGTTTCTATCGGACCGCATTTTTGTTTTCGCGCGGCGGCCCGGGCGCATCACGGAGATCATCAACGTGGATCTGCCGCGTCCGCGCCCGCTCTCGATCAAACGCACGCCGGAATTCGCCGCCTACGTGGACCGCATCTGGACGCTCATCGAGAACGACGTGCGCGTTTCTGTGCTTGAAGAGCATACGGGTTAGTCCAGAATTTGCCCGCCGTCCCAGCTCATGGAGAGGCGTCCCGTCATGACGCGGAACGCGTCGCTATCGACGAGTTTGACGTAAAATTCGCGCAAGGTCGACGCATCCAGCCTGTCGAGGCCCCGGCTTGCGTCAGCGAATTTCGCGCTTGGGAAAACGCGCGCAACCGCCCGCGCGCGGTCTTCGGCGCTGGGCGGAGCCGTCAGATCGCCTTTCTCGCCGTGCAACACAAGGGCGAGCCGCGTCGCGGCATCAAGCGTTGGGAGCCGCGCGAAAAACGCGCCCGCCAATTCCTTAGAGAAGACGTGGTCTGGATGATCCTCGCGGAACGGCGCGCGGTTGGTGTGGCCGAGGTGCGGCACGACGAGCCATTCGGCTTTTTCGCGCGGAAACCGGGCGAGAAGGTCGGCGTTTTCCTTCGCGACGTAAAAGCGGTTCAGCCCCTCGTAAAGCACAAACTCATAGCCGTGCGCGAGCAGTTCCGGTTCCCACGCGGTCCAGTTTTCAGCCATCGAGCCGGGCGCCAGCGCCTCGCACAGAACGACGCGCGGCCGCCAGCGCTTCCAGTCGTTGCCGGCGAGCACTTCGCCCTCCGCGCCTTCGACGTCGACCTTGAGGAAATCAATCGTGGTCACGTCGTGCCTGGCGCAAAGCGAGGCGAGAGTCTCCATGGGCACCTTGTAGGTGCGGTAGCCTGCTCCGAAATTCGCGGCCCTGTCGGCGAATTCCGTCACGGTGGTGGAAAATCCATGCAAGCGTTCGACGGCGTGAAACTCCGCCTCGCCGGGCGAGCGCCCCAGAACGCAACGCGCGGCGACATCGCGCGGGCGCACGTGTTTATAGAGATCAACCAGCTCTTGCTGCGGCTCCACGGCAATGCCGCGCCAGCCGCGCAGATAAAACCAGCAGGAGACATTGTCGGCGACGGGATGACCGGCGCCTACGTCGATGTAAAAGCCGTTGGATTGATTTCCGAAGACCTGAGACAGATGATAATCTTCGAGATGCTGCGCGTACGAGAGGTCCATGTCGGCCTTAACCCGGTTGGAGACTGCCGACCGTCTATACACCGAATCGGGCGGGAATGAGCGAGCGCAAACGTCGGCAATATCCCGTCCCGCTATTGCTTTGGCCGCGGCAATCGGGAATCTTGGCGAAATCAGGACATTGGCGCATCCCGGAGGAAACGCATTGAGCGAGCGACCCAACATACGCACGACATTCAAATCGCCGCTCCCCGTGCTCAACCCGCCGTCCATAGCCATCGTCGGAGCCTCCGAACGCGCGCGCTGGCCGCAGGACATTTACGCCAACCTCAAGGCCGCCGGCTACGCGGGCGCGGTCTATCCAATCAACCCGCGCCTGAAAGAGCTCTGGGGCCTGCCATGCCATCCAGATCTCGCCTCGACGCCCAAGCCCGCCGCGCACGCGTTGGTCATCGTGCCGGCGACCGCGGTGATCGAGACGCTGGAGAAGGGCGTCGGGGCCGGGCTCAAAAGCGCGACGATTTACGCCGGCAATATAGGCGAAGGCACGGACCCGACGATCGTCGCCCGCGGCGAGGCGTTGCGCGCGCTGGTGGCGCGCAGCGGCATCGCGGTGAACGGGCCCAATTGCATGGGCGGGAATTCCATGCGCGAAAAGTTTTTCGGCTATCCGAACAACGAGCTTGTGCATTTGCCGCCTGGTTCGGTCGGCTGCGTGTCGCAATCGGGCGGCACTTTGCAGTTCCTGTGCAAGACGGCGGCGGAGCGCGGCGTCAAGTTCAGCTACATGTTTTCAAGCGGCAATGAAATCGATCTCGACCTCGCCGACTTCGTCGATTATTTCGTCGACGAACCGCACACGAAAATCATCGCGCTGTTCATTGAGGGCGTCCGTCGCCCCGAAGTTTTCATGAAGGCGGCGGCGCGGGCGCTCGCGGCGGGCAAACCCATCATCGCGATCAAGACCGGCAAATCGCAGAAATCGCGCGAGGCCGCGCAATCGCACACGGGCGCGATTTCCGGCGATTACGACGGCTTCAAAGCCATGTGCGAGCGTTATGGAATCATCGCAGTCGACGCTCTCGACGACATGGTCGAGACGATGCTGGCGTTCCAGTGTGGCCGCAAAGCCAAGGGCAACCGCGTGGGCTGGGTGACGACATCGGGCGGCACGGTCGATCTGCTCTACGATTACATCGAAGAGATCGGCGGGATTGTTTCACCCGAGTTCAGCGAAGCGACAAAGGCGAGGATTCGCCATCTTGTGCCGCCCGATCTCGCGTTGAAAAATCCGCTCGACGCGGGCATCCCGTCAACCGACGCGAACGCCGTCGAGATGTGCGTCGCCGTCGCCGACGATCCCAACATCGACATCCTCGCGTGGGCGGCCGTGCTGCCCTCCGGCAACCGCGCGCCCGATCCCAAGGCATTGCGGGCGATTGTAGCCGCCACCGCCAAGCCGGTGATCGCCTTTGGCCGCATGGCCTACGCGTTGGGGCCGAATGCGCTGTCGTTTCAGGATGAAATGGGCATTCCCTATTTGCAGGGATTGCCGGCGACGACACGCGCTATCGCGGGGCTGGCGTTTTATGGCGCGCGGTCCGGCCGCGACCTAGCTCCCTTGCCGCCGCCGCGTGGAAACGCCGAAACGCTTGCCGGCGACGCGTTTGCGCGGGCTTTGTCGCTTCATGGCTTGAGCGCTCCCAAGAGCGAGTTCGCGAAAACGCCCGCGGACGCAGGCGAAGCCGCCGCTCGCATCGGCTTTCCCGTTGCGCTGAAAATTGTTTCGCCGCAATTCTCGCACAAGACGGAAATCGGCGGCGTGAAACTCGATCTGAAATCGTCCGCCGACGTTGAACGCGAAGCGCGGGCGCTCGGCGACGCCCTGCGCAAGCTCGCGCCCGGAGCCGTGATCGAAGGCTTTCTGGCGCAGGAAATGGTTTCCGGCGTCGAGATCATTCTGGGCGCGCGCACCGATCCTCTGTATGGGCCGATGATTCTTGTGGGCGCCGGCGGCGTTCTCGTGGAGCTTGTAAATGATATTTCCTTCCGGCTGCTGCCGGTGACGCCCGACGACGCGCGCGCCATGCTGGGCGAGTTGAAGGTTTCGAAACTGCTCGCCGGCTTTCGCGGCAAGCCGCCCGCCGACGTCGAAGCGTTGGTGAAGGCGATTTGCGGGCTATCGGATTTTTATCTTGATCATCGTCACTTGCTCGCCGATCTCGAAATCAATCCGCTCATCGTTTGCGCCGAGGGCGCGGGCGCGCGCGCCGTGGATGTGCGGCCCGTCAATGTCTGAATTCGTTCCGGGAGGAAGTGATGGACTTCACGCTGCCTGAAGAACTCAAAATGCTGCAAAGCAATTTGCGTCGATATGTCGACAAGGAAATGATCCCCGTTGAACGCGAATCGACCACGGACGAGGAGGATCTGAAACCGGAGTGGCAAAAAAAGTTTCAACAGGGCATGCGCGATCTCGGCCTGTGGATGTACGACATTCCCGAGGAATACGGCGGCCAGGGGCTCGGCATTCTCGCGCGCTGCGTCATCTGGGAGGAACTGGCGCTCACCATCGCGCTGCCGGCGCGTCATTCGGAAATCACCGGACCGAGCGTGCGCGCGATTCTATTCGAGCTGCCCGAGGATTTGAAGAAAAAATATCTCTATCCCGTGCTCGAAGGCAAAAAGCACGCGTGCTTTGGCCAGACGGAGCCGGAGGCGGGTTCGGACCCGGGCTCCATGCGCACCATCGCCGCGCGCGACGGCGATCAATACGTCGTCAACGGCACCAAGCGTTTTATAACCGGCGCGGACAAGGCCGATTTCATTCAATTGATGGCGGCGACAGACCGCGCCAAGGGTTCGCGCGGCGGCATCTCCTGTTTCCTCGTCGATATGGATACGCCCGGCGTAAAAATCACCGCGCGGTTCAAGACGATGATGGGCGACAGGCCCTGCGAGATTCATTTCGACAACGTGCGCGTGCCCGCCTCCCATCGCGTCGGCGAAGAGGGCGAGGGCTTCAAGTTCGGCCAGAAATGGCTCGGCGTCGGGCGGGTACACCACGGCGCACGGGCCCTCGGCGTGGCGGAACGCTGTCTGGAAATGGCAAGCTCCTACGCCAAGCAGCGCGTGACCTTCGGTCAGCCGCTGTCACAACGCCAGTCCATTCAATGGATGCTGGTCGATTCCTTCGTCGAGCTGAAAGCCGCGCGGCTGATGGTGTGGGAGGCCGCCTGCAAGATGGACAAGGGCGAGGACGCGCGCAACGATTGTTATGTCGCCAAGATGTACGCCGACGAAATGGCGTTCAAGGTCGTTGACCGCTGCATGCAGATTCACGGCGGCATCGCCTTGACGACGGACCTGCCGATCGAACGCATGTGGCGCCAGCAGAGGTCCTACCGAATCACCGAAGGCGCGACCGAGGTGATGAAGATGGTCATCGCGCGGCATGTGCTGAAGGCCTATCCGTAGCCCGCGGCGCGAC
>JANYDZ010000479.1 GCA_025363375.1 Hyphomicrobiales bacterium | reverse complement strand
CGAAAAAGCCGGATGTTTCGACGCCCGAAGCTTTGAAGGCCGCCGTCCTCGCGGCAAAAAATATCGTCTATACCGATCCTGCGACGCCCAATGGCAGCGGCGAGAAGACGAAGAAAATCCTCTCCGATCTCGGCGTTTGGGACGCGGTCGTCGCCAAAGGCAAAGTCGAAGGCCTCGGGCCTGGCAAGGAACTCGTCGCCAAGGGCGAATACGAACTCGGCTTTTTCAACGCCAGCGAAGCCGAAGCGCCGGGCTGTGTTGTCGCGGGCCTCGTGCCCGCCCCGCTGCAACAATACACCGAATATGACGCCGGGTTATTCAGCGACGCCGCGACAAAAGAAGCGGGCGCCGCCTTCGTGAAATTCCTCACCGGCAAGGTCGCGGCCGAGCGTTGGAAAGCCGCCCGGATGGAGCCGGCGGGGATGTGAGGCGTTGCGCCCCGATTGCAATTTCCTCCAGCGCGCGCGCCAGCTTGTCCCGCGAGAGCGTCAAGCCTTTGTAATCCATTTGCGCGTCGCTTAGCGCAAGCAATTGCGCGCGCAAGCTTGACGCCAGTTCCCGTCCGCGTGGATGCGCGGCGAGCCGCGCCATTGGGTCCGCGTGAACGCGAATGGTGAAGAGAATGTCGCCGGTCGCCGGCAGTCTCGTCAGCGTCTGGGGCTCGACGCGGATATGCGCGCGCGCCAACGCATCCTCGACAGCGTCGAAATGGGCCGCGCTTTCCGGGCCCGGCGGATGACGCAATTGGCTGTCGTTGTAAATTGACCAGTTAACGCGCTTGAGCGGCGCTCCGACGCGAATATTGTCGAAGATGCGCGTCGCAACATTTTCCATACGTCCCGCGAATCCGGGCACGGGAGCGTGGATCGCGCCGAGATCGCGGCCGATTTTCTCTCCCAGCGACCAGCTTGAGGGAAAGCACACCACCCCCGCAACGAGACGCCAACCCGTCTCGAAGCGCCGCATCAGGCACAGGTCTTCCTGCACCAGGCGCGCGGCGGTGACGAGAGGCGCTTCCGCGGCGTCGAGATCGACCCGGCGCGCGGCGGGCGCAATCTCCATGACAGTCCCGTCGGCGCGGTAAATCTGCGGAAAACGTCGCGGCAGATGCGCGGCGAGCAGGCCGAGCACTTCAGCCTGCGCAACCCTTGTACCGCGTTCGAGACGAACGGCCGCGCCGCGCGCCCGCGCGAACACGTCTTCTTTCTGAGCGAGATCGCGCGCAAGAAATTCGTCCGGCTCAATCCAGTCGCGTGGATCGAGCGGCTCAACGCCAATAGTGAAGGGCTGATTCGCGCCGTCGTAGGGCGTGTGTGCAAAGGACAACGAATTCAACCTTTGGCAACGGACGCGCGTTAAGACGGCGGCGCCGGGTTATTTGGGGAACGCGAAGTGCGACAAAATATAGTAGATGACGAAAACGCCAAGAACAGCGGCGATTCCGACCGAAAGATAACCCACCTGCCGGTCGAAATTCGAGGCCGCGGCTTTCAGGCCGCGCGAGCGTTTGAACAGAACCGATTTGATCAACAGGAAAACCGGAAGCGCGCTGGCGAGAAACAGAAGGATCTTGAGCACGCGGTTCGCCTTCCTGGCCTGGATGGACGTATTTTTCATACGCCGTTCGTCAGATTGGCGCGGTGTCGCAATTATAGGTGAACAGCCATTCGTAGCGCGCGGCGATCGCCTCGCCGCTCCATTCGCGATCGATGTATTCGTCCGCCTTCACGGGATCGCGATAAGCGGGATTGTGGAATCGCGGCACCATATCGTTCGAGCCCGCGACCATGCGGTTGCCGCGTTCAAGCCGCGCGCGTTCGTAGGCCGTCAGCGCTTCCTCGACATCGGAATATTTCTCAAAACACCGCGCCAGCACGACGCCGTCCTCCAGCGCAATCACCGCGCCCTGCGCCAAAAACGGCAAGGTCGGGTGGCAGCTGTCGCCGAGCAAGGCCGCTCGCCCGTAAGCGTAGCGTTGCAAGGGCTTGCGCACGAGATAGGCCCATTTAATCAGCTTTGGCGCCGCGTCGATGAGAATGTGGACGTCTTCGTGCCAACCTTCGTAATCCTCGTGACATTGCTTTTTTGCGCCTTCCGCCATCCAGCCGCCGGGCGCGTCCCATTCCGGCTTTTCCCGCGTCGCCGCGAGGTTCATGATCTCGCCGTCGCGCAATGGATAATGCACGACGTGCCCATTGGGCCCGATGTAGTTCACGGCCATGCTGATCTGCATACGTTCGGGCAGGGCCTTCAGCGGAATAACGCCGCGCCAGATCATCATGCCCGGAAATTGCGGCGGTGAATCGTTCGCCGTGCAACGGCGCACCATGGAATTGACGCCGTCGCAGCCGATCAAAGCGTCGCCTGTGACCGTCTTGCCATTTTCGAGCGTCAAATGAACCTTGCCGTCCTTTTCGACAAAGCTCGCGCATTTGGAATTGAGGTGCAGCGCTTTCGGGTCAAGCCGCATGACCGCGTCCGTCACCGATTTCAGCAAATCCGGGCGATAGACGGTGAGGTAAGGATAGCCGTAACGCTCAATCGCGACAGGCCCGAGGTCGAAAAGCTTCCACGTCTTGCCGGAGTTCCACAAGCGCACTTCCTTGCGCTCCGCCTTGCAGGACAACTGCCGCAGGGTCTCGTAAGCGCCGACGGAATCGAGCGCGCGATTGCCGTTCGGGCTGATCTGAATGCCCGCGCCGATTTCGCGCAGTTCATCGGCCTGCTCGAATATATCGACTTCAAACCCGCGTTGCAGCAGCGCCGCCGCCGCGCACATGCCGCCTATGCCGCCGCCGGCGATGAGAATATGGGGTTTCGTGCCGCTCAAGTGTGTCTCCGCGCGCAGGCGAGCTTGTCCGACGCAGTCATAGCCGACCGGGAGCGCGGCGCAAAGCTGCGTGTTGCAAGCGCGTGTTTCACGCAAATTCCGGCGGAATATTCACCAACTCGCCTTTCGCCGGGCATTCCTTGGAGATGAAGTAGCTTTTCTCGAAGAGGAATTCGAAGCCGTCGATCAAGTCCTGAAATCGCGGTCGGGCAAAAGGCATGTTTTGCACCGCGGAGAAAAAGAGCGTGCCGTCGGCGTTGACAAGAAACAACGCCGGCTCGCAACAGATTGACGGCTCGGAGAGCCCCGCCGCGCGCGGCCGTCCCTGCGTGAGAAAAAGGCCCCAGTCGCGCGCAACGCGCGGCGCCAGGCCGTAGCCGATGCGCAGTTGCTTCAGGCCCCAATCGGCGCCGGCGCGCCGACCGCGCTCGGCCGCATCGCACGAGATGGCGACGCTCGTTACGCCGCGTCTTTCGAATTCATGCAGCATCGAATCCATCTCGACGAGGTAATTGCCGCATTGCTGGCAATGCAGGCCTCGATAAAAGACGATCATTGAAAAGAGTTTGGGCTTTTCCCGCGCGAGATCGTAGACGCCGCCGCCCGCTAGCGGCGCCGTCAGTGCGGGCGCCTTCTGGCGGGGAATGATCGGTTTCAGATCGGTCATGCACCGCCGTGCCTCTAAGCGTCCCAGCCCGCTCCGGTCCGCGCCTCGATTTCGTCGTGGCGTTCGGGCGACACGCCGGGGTCGGTCATCAGCGAAACAATCCAGGTGACAAGCAACGCCAACGGGCAAGTGATAATTGCGGGCGCGCCGAGGTTCAACATGGGGGCGGGCCGACCCAGCATCTGCATCTGCACGAGCGGTCCCATGTAGAGAAGCAGCAGACCCGCCACAAGCCCAACTACCAGGCCGGCGACTGCGCCACTGTAGGTCAGTCCCCGCCAGTAAAGCGACAGGATCAGCGCTGGAAAGATCGTGCTGGCGGCGATCGTCGCGGAAATGGCGGACAGCACGAAGATGTTCTGCCCCTCGACCATGATCGCCAACAGGACGCCACCGAGACACAGGAGCACGGTCGCAATCTTCGCGACGCGAAATTCTTCGGCGTCGTTTGCCCGGCCGCCGCGCACGACGCCAATCCAGAAGTCATGGGCGAGCGCGGCCGAGCCGGCCAGCAATATGCCACACACCGCGGCAAGGATGGTCGCGAAACAGACGGCGCCCACGAAGCCCAGCAATATGGCCCCGCCAAAATGTTCGGCGAGCAGGGGGACAGCCATGTTGCCGCCGCGGTCCGCGGCGCGCACCGCGTCCGGCCCCAGCACGGCCATGATGCCATAGCCGAGGAAAACGAACATGATGACGCTGCAGCCAATGATAATGGAAGCGAGAAGCAGCGAACGACGGGCGACGCCGGGGTCCGGCACGGTGTAAAACCGCAGCAGCACCTGCGGCAGGCTGGTGACGCCCACTGTCGAGGCAAAGCCGAGCGCAAAGAGCTCAAGCGGCGGCATGCCGCCCGGTCCCAATACCTTGGATCCCGCGCGTTGCGCCGCTGCGCCAAGGACCGCGCTGGGCGACCAGCCGAAAGTCGCCAGAACGAATCCCAACAGCAAGAACGTAATAAACAGCAGCAGCGCCATCTTGATGATCTGCACCCACGTGGTCGCGATCATGCCGCCAAACAGCACGTAAACCAGCATGAAAAGGCCGATCAGCGTTACCGAGAGGGAATAGGAAAAGCCGAACAAAAGCTTGATCACCGCGCCCGCGCCCGCCATCTGGAAGGTCAAAATCGTGAAAATGCTGACGATGGTGACCAGCGCGGTCCACCCCTTGATGCGGGAATTGCCGAGGCGATACTCGATAACATCCGCGAAGGTGTATTTGCCCAGCGCGCGCAGGGGCTCGGCGAAGAGGAAAAGCATGATGGGCCATGACACGGTCATGGCGACGGCGAAGACGATCGCGTTGAAGCCCGACAGGGCCGCGATGCCGGTGACGCCGAGAAAAGCGCTCGCGGCGATGAAATCGCCGGCCAGGGCAAAGCCGTTTTGAGTCGTTGTGATGCGGTGTCCGGCCGCAAAGAACTCGCCCGCGGATTGCGTGCGCCGCGCCGCCCACCAGGTGATGGCGAGGGTAAGGGCCATGAACAACAGGAAGAATATGATGGCGCTCTGGGAGCCTGCGCTGGTCATGAGCGCCTCGCATTCCGGGCGTCGTTGCGATTAGCCTGGGAGACGTAATAGCTGGCCAGGACGAGGGCGATCAAGATTACGCAGACCCCAAACAACAGACCGGGCGTGAGATTGCCGCCGATGGGAACGGCCATCGCCTCAGGCGCGAGCACGACGGAAAGAAGATAGGCGAGATAGACGGCGACCAGGATCAGGGTCAGCGTCCAGCCGATGCGTCGTTGCCGATGCGCCGCCTGAATTGTTCCGGACGCGCGCGGCGCTGAGCCGTCGTGAGACGCCATGGTTTCCTCCCTCGTTTATTGGTCGCAATGGTAACACGAATTATGACGCGGGCAATTACAATTGCGGGCGATGGGGCGCTGCTTGACTGGTCAAATATTACCGGCCAGGAATTGCGTTGGTTATCGTGGCTGGCCGCTGGAATTGCGGATTGCGTCCGGGCGCGGACGACGCCGGAACAACCTGGCGGGTCCACGCAAGCTACAGGGAGAGGGTCAATGGACGCAGGCGGCGAATCGAAACCAGCGGCGGCGAACTTGTGGGGCGAAATCCTCAATTTGCGCGATCGTCAGCGCGAAAATGTCAATGGCGCTCCGCCCGTCATCAAGGGCAAAGGCCTGTCGCAGGAGACCAATCAGCAAGGCTTGATGAAGTGGTATCTGCACCCCGAGATCAAGAACACAGTTCTCTCCACCTTCATGTTTTTCGAGCAGGAAATTCCTCCCGGCAGCCGCTCGGGCCGCGTCAAGTTCCAGGGCGGACAGGTGATGATCATCCTGGAGGGAACGGGCTACACTCTCGTCGATGGCGTCAAGCATCATTGGGAAGGCGGCGATGTCGTCAATCTCCCGATCCGCGGCCCCGGCATCGTGATTCAGCATTTCAATCTTGACAAGGCAAAGCCCGCGAAATTCATCGCCGTCGAGCCCAACTGGTTCAATTGCACGACGGTCGACCGCAGCTCGGGTTTTGAGCAGCTCGAAAATGCGCCCGAATACAAACGGGCGGAATAGGCGTCGCGGGAGCTTAATTTCAGGGAGATGAAACGTGGCTGAGCAGGAACGGGTGCGCGAGCGGGAACGACCGCCGATATCGGACAATATCTATGAACGCAACATGCGCCAACGCAAGGAGTTCGTGGAGCGGAATCTCAACGGGCCCATCGTCGTCAAACGCTCGGACCGGCAGTTGTTTCAGGCGCGGCAGGGCAAGCTGCTGTATTATCTCTGCCCCAACAATCACAAGGAGACGCCGCTGCAGCACTGGCGCGTTTTCATTCAGGAAATCCGCACCAATTCCGGCAAACACAGACACGCCGGCGGCTTGCTGATCTATGTGCTCGACGGACACGGCTATACAGTCGTCGACGGCGAGCGGCTCGATTGGGAGAAAGGCGATCTCGTGCAATTGCCGATGAAGGTTGGCGGCGTCGAGCACCAGCATTTCAATCTGGGACCGTCCGACAAGCCCGCCATATGGATAGCCATCATCTGCCTGCCTATCCACGACTACCTCGCTTCCGACCTCGAACAGATCGAAAACTCCCCCGACTTCAAGGAATGAACCCGCCCATGAACACACAGTCCGATCAAGCTGAAGGCCATGACAAGTGGCTGCGCGCGCCGGCCATGCGCTCGCGCTTCGTCATCGAGGTCGCGGCTGAACTCGTCGCCATGGACGATCAACATTTCAAACGCGCGCGGGTGCAGCTGCGCGACAAGGAATCCGACAAGGACTGGCGGATCAATCTGACCGCCGCCAGCACCATGGAAAGCATCGACTCCGTCGTGAACGGCGAGGCAACCTTGTCGATGATCAATCCGGCTGCGGTCCTGACCATGGCCTATCGCGGAACCGGACCGTTTTCTTCGCGGCTGCCGTTGCGCCTCATCACGACATTTCCGTCGTCGGACGCTTGTGTTCTCGCCGTCAGGAAAGAGCTTGGCGTCAAAAGTTTCGAGGACATTGCGGCGCGAACGCCGGCGCTGAAACTGTCTGTGCGCGAGCAGAGGGACCATTGCCTGCACATGGTCTTCGATCATGTCGCGCAGGCGGCGGGTTTTACCGCGGCCAACCTGCAATCGTGGGGCGGGGAGCTGCGTTACGATGCTTCCCCGCGCCGCGCAAAGGCGCTGGCGATCGCCAACGGCGCCAACGCCGTCTTCGAGGAAGCCGCCTGCATGTGGATCGACGAAGCCATCGAGCAGGGCCTCGAAATCGCATCGATGTCGGAATCCACGCTGAAAAAGCTCGAAGCGATTGGTTATCGCCGCGCGATCTTGAGCCGTCGCGATTTCGCCAGGCTCCCGCATGACATCGCCACGCTGGATTTCAGCGGCTGGGCGATCTTCGTGCGCGCCGACCTGCCGGAAAAACTGGTCTCCCAAATTTGCATGGCCGTCGAGGCGCGCAAACATCTCATTCCCTGGCAGGGAAATGGTCCGCTGCCGCTCGAGCGCATGTGCCGCGATAGTCCGCAGACGCCGATGGATGTGCCGCTGCATCCCGCCGCCGAGCGCTATTGGAAAAGCCGCGGCTACATCTGACGACGCCGCTCAGCCTTGTGGTTCGATCCGCGCGATCCGCACGTATTCGCCCCAGGCTTTGATGTCCTTCAACAAGCGCGCCTGTCCCTCGTCGGGCGTTGAGACATAGGGGTCGCCGCCAAATTTGTTGAGAAACTCCCTGGCGTCGGCGGTGGCCAGCAGCTTGTTGAAGCGCGCGTTGATCTGATCGACGATCGGGCGCGGCGTCGCCGCCGGAACCATGGCCGCGAACCATCCCACGAGATCGACGCCGGGCACCCCGCCTTCAATCATGGTCGGCAACGCTGGTTGCGATTGCAGCCGTTCGGCGCTGGCCACGGCCAGAATCCGCAGCCGTCCCTGATCCGATTGGGCCAACGCGAATTGCGGATCGTGCGCGCCGAAATCGAGATTGCCGCTGGCCAGTTCATTGAGCGAGTCCTGCGCCATGCGGTAGCTCACCTCCACCGTCTGCAAGCCCGCGATGCTCTTGTAGATTTCGCCAAGCACCTTGCCCGAAGTCGCCGAAGTCGCGTAGGTGCCTTTGCCGCCTTTCTGCCTGAGATGCGCCGTCAGCTCCTGCAGCGTTTTATGCGGCGCGTTCGGATGCACGACGATCATGAAGGCCTGTTTGTTGATCGTGGCCGCGACCTGCAGCGCTTTGCCGGCGTCGATCGTAGGGTTTTTGAAAGTATGCATGTTGGCGGAGACGGAGCTGCCGGTGTGCACGTAGATCGTGTGCCCGTCGGGCTTTGAACGCGCCACAAATTCGGTCGCGATGTTGCCGCTGG
>JANYDZ010000461.1 GCA_025363375.1 Hyphomicrobiales bacterium | reverse complement strand
TGCAGACATCGACGACGACGCAACCCATGCGTTCGAGAATCGTCCGCGCGAGATAGCGATTGGTGTCGTTGTCCTCCGCGAGCAGAATGCGCGGAGCGAGCGTGGATATCGCGGCGATTTCCCGCGCTTCGCGCGCCGCTGGCTCGTCGGATTTGGCGATTTGCGGCACGGACGCGGCGGGCAGCGTAATCTCGAACCAGAATGTCGAACCATGATCGGGCTCGCTTGTGAACCCGACGTTGCCCCCCATCAGGCGCGCCAGACGGCGCGTGATCGCAAGGCCGAGACCCGTGCCGCCGTGGCGCCGGCGAATGGACTGGTCGAGTTGAACGAAATCGCGGAAGACATGGCCTTGCTTGTCGAAGGGTATGCCAATTCCGGTGTCGACGACTTCGAACCGCGCGCTGTCGGGCGATCCGTGAGCGCGCGAAACATGCAGTTCGACGCGCCCCGAGTCGGTGAATTTTATGGCGTTGGTCGCGTAATTCAGGGCCATCTGACGAATGCGTCCGGCGTCGCCCGAAACCAGGTCGGGCACATCGGGGCTGACGCTGGCGAAAAAGCCGAGCCCCTTCGCATCGGCCTGAACGCGGGAGAGGGCGACGATTTCATCGACGAGTTCGCGCGGCTGGAAATCGCCGATATTGAGGCTCAACATCCCCGCCTCGATCTTCGACATATCGAGAATGTCGTTCAGGATCGTTAGAAGCGAGTGCGCGCCCGACCGCGCGATTGAAATGAGATTGCGGTCGCCCGCCGCAGGACTCGAATCCCCGACGAGCGCGAGCGCGCTGATGACGCCGTTCAACGGCGTGCGAATTTCGTGGCTCATCACGGCCAGAAATTCGGACTTGGCGCGGTTGGCGCGTTGCGCCACGTCGGCGAGTTCGGCCATTTCACGGGTTTGTCGTTCCAGGCGCGTCTGGGCCGCGGTAAGGGCAAATTCGCGTTGCTTCATTTCGGTGATGTCGGCGTAAACGCTGACAAAGCCGCCGTTGCGCATCCGACGGGTCGACACGCGCACCCAGCGGTCGTTGTCGAACTGCTCTTCGAGGCTGGAATCCTCAAGGTTGCGACGCAAATTGTCCCGCCCGGCGATGGCAGCGCCGACGGCGTCGTTGACAATAAGATGACCGCTTTCGATGGCGGCCCTAGTGATGTCGGCGAATGAGGCTCCCGGCGCGATTCCGCCGCGCGCGCGGTCGTGCAAATCGAGGAACCGGGAATTGCACATGATCAAGGCGTCGTTCGAATCATAGAGGCAGAAGCCTTCGTTGATGCTTTCGATCGCGTCCTGCAACACGGCGCGGGCGAGCTGCGTTTCCTCTGCGAGGGCGCGCATGCGCTCGGCCTGCTGTTCCAGGTTCTGACGCGCCTCGCGCAATTCAATTTCGCGGCGTTTGAGTTCGGTGATGTCCGTGCGCACGCCCACAAGGCCGCCGTCGCGCGTGGGCCGGTCGGAGACCATGTGCCAACGCCCGCCCGAGAGCTGTTGTTCAAATGGCGGATCGAACCGTCGCCGCTGGGCCATGCGATTGGCGACCCATTCGTCGATCTTGTCGCCGGCCTGTGGAAACTGGCCGCGTTGCGTCGCCGCGCGAAGGATTTCCTCGGAGGTCACGCCGGGCTTCAACAGATCCGAGACAATCCTGTAAGCCTCGCGGAATTTCCGGTTGCACAGCACCAGGCGGTCGTCGTTGTCATAGAGAACGAAGCCCTCGTTGATGTTTTCGACGGCCTCGACCAGCTGCGCGCGCGTGCGGTCCGCGTCGGCGCGCGCGAGCCGCGTCAGCCGCAACAGGTTGCGCGCGTTGCGTTCGGCGGCGATCAAAGAAAGGACGAGCAAGCCGAGGCCCGCGAAAAAGGCCGTTCCAAGCCAGGTCGTTTTTTCGCCCGCGAGGGTCCTCGCCTCGGCGAGGACTCGCAGCTTGCCGGCGAAATCGTCGAGACGCTTTTGCGCCGTCTCCAGGTCCAGCCCATTGCCGGCAATCGATTGAGGCGCGGCGATGGAAGGGGGTTCCGCGATCTTTTGATCGAGCTCCATCAGTCTTTGGACGCTGGCCGAGGTGAGTCCGGCGAGGACGACCGTCACCAGGGTCAGAAGCGTTGGCAGAATTCGGGTTGGCGAATTTTTCATCGATGCGCTCAAACATGGTTACCGGGTCGTTGCCCCAGCGTTCGAGCGCCTGCCCCAACGTTGGCAAAGCCGCGGCGAGACGAAAATCGTCGTCTGCCCGCCGCTTCCGTAGGGTTCACGCTAAATAAAAGGTGTTCCTTTACCGTTACCATCCAGTATCAAGCGAGTTGATCGATCCGGATGACTTATAGATGCGCACCAAAGAGAAGAGGAATGTTCTCGTCGTCGAAGACACGGCGTCCATGGCGGAGCTGTATCGCGCCTACCTGGAACGCGCCGGATTCGCGGTGACCGTCGTCGGCACGGGCGCCGCGGCGCTGGCGAAGCTCGCGGTCGAGACACCAAACGCCGTGGTGCTGGATCTGCACTTGCCGGATATGTCCGGCCTCGATGTTTTGAAGAAGATCGTCGCCGAAAAGCTACCGGCCAGCGTCGTGGTGGTGACGACGGACGGCTCGATCAAGATCGCCGTCGAAGCCATGCGCGCCGGCGCCTATGACTTTATCGTCAAGCCCTTCGTCGCCGACCGGCTGGTGACGACCGTCGGCAACGCTTGTGAACGCGAGCAGTTGAAAACCCAGGTTGAGGTGTTCCGCGATCATTTCACGCGCAAAAGCTTCTGCGGGTTTATCGGCGAATCGCCGCCGATGCAGGCGGTTTACCGCACGATTGAATCGGCGGCGCCCTCCAACGCGACGATTTTCGTGACGGGCGAGAGCGGCACCGGCAAGGAGCTTTGCGCCGAAGCCACGCACCAGCTAAGCCGCCGAAAGAACGGGCCCGTTGTCGCGATCAATTGCGGGGCGATTCCGAAAGACCTGATCGAGAGCGAGTTGTTCGGTCATGTCAAAGGCGGTTTCACGGGCGCTGTCGCCGACCGCGTCGGCGCGGTCAAACAGGCCGACGGCGGCACGCTTTTTCTCGACGAAATCGGCGAGATGCATTTCGATCTGCAGTCGAA
Source organism: Hyphomicrobiales bacterium (assembly GCA_025363375.1). Lineage (GTDB taxonomy): Bacteria > Pseudomonadota > Alphaproteobacteria > Rhizobiales > Beijerinckiaceae > Terripilifer. The sequence goes on along the minus strand of JANYDZ010000461.1, from coordinate 1,628 downwards.
ACTGCTGCGGTTTTTGCAGACCGGCACGTTTCGACCTGTCGGCGGCTCAAGGGACGAGAAGGCGGACCTGCGCGTCGTGTGCGCGACCAACCGCGACCCGCTCGCGGAAGTCGCGGCGGGCCGTTTCCGCGAGGACCTTTATTACCGGTTGCATGTGGTGCCGATTCATCTGCCGCCGTTGCGCGAGCGCGAGGACGACGTCGTGCTGATCGCCAACGAATTGGTGCGGCAGTTCGCCGGCGAAGAAGGCAAGTCGTTCCGCGCGCTCGCGGAGGACGCGGCCGAGGCGCTGCGACATTACAAATGGCCCGGCAATGTGCGCCAGTTGCAGAACGTTCTGCGCAACGCAATCGTCATGCACGCGGGCGAGGCCGTCACCGCGGCGATGTTGTCCTTGCCGCGCGCGCCGGGTTTCGCGGCACCGTCGCCTGTCCAATTTACGCCGGCCCAAAGCAGGCCAGCCTGCCCCGCGCGCGGCGCGAATGCGGCGCCCGGCGATCCCGCGCAGTGGAAAATCGTGGACGACATTGTCGCGCTGGCGGACCTTGAGTTTGTCGCCATCGACCGCGCTGTCGCGCTTTGCGAAGGCAACGTGCCGCGCGCCGCGGCGTTTCTGGGCGTCAGCCCCTCAACGTTGTATCGCAAGAAGCAAAGCCGCTAAATCCGGTAGCCCGGCGTCACGCGACAAGGCGCCCCAGCCGGGTCTGGTCTGAGATTCGTTCGATGGCGCCCGTGTCGATCTGGCATAGCCAGCTGCCGGAAGCGATCGCCTGGTCGAGCACGAGATTCGCGCCGACAAAGGTGTCGGGCATGACCACCGAGCGGGTAATTCTGGCGCCCTTCGAGACATAGGCGCGGTCGCCAATGATGGCGTAGTCCCCAAGCTGGACGTTGCGGTCGACGAAAGCGCGGGCGCCGATGCTGACGCCTTCGCCCGCGGCGCGGCGCGTCAGGACGCGCGCATCCATGCCAACGCGCATGCCGTCGATCGAGAGCCAGCCGGCGGGGTTCACATCCGAGAAATCCGAGTTGGCGAGGGAGGTTGCGAGGCGCCAGTAAGCCGCAAGGTGGGGCAGGGTGCGGTCGTCGTAGCCTGACAAGGCCGCGGCCTGACGCCAGGTCGGAACGCGTTCGCCGGCCGCCAGACGCCAAACGCCGACGATCGGCGCGGCGCGCGTCAGTCCGCTGTCGTCTTCGAGCTCCATGATCATTTCCTCGATCGCTTGCGGCGAGATCACGATATCGCCGCGAATGATCAACGTGTCGGCTTCGACAAACGGCCGGGGTATCGACGATACGCTTATGTTCAACGTGGGAAAGCCAACCTCGGCGAGCATCGCTCCGGTCAGGTCATCTTCGGTGGCGACGACGACGGTCACGTCCGCCGTCACGCAGGTCGCAAGCGCCTCCAGCGCGTGCAGGATCAGCGGCTTGCCGCCAATGGGGAGGAGACAGGGCGGCATCGACTCCGTAAGCGGCCAAAGGCTTTTGCCGTCGCGATCAGCGAGCAGCAACACATCGACGGTCTTGCTCATCGAAAATCCGGATTCAATAGGCGCCGCGGGCTGTCAGCACGGCTGGAATGGTCCGGATTATGAGAGCGATGTCTTTACGAAGAGAAAACGAGC
>JANYDZ010000446.1 GCA_025363375.1 Hyphomicrobiales bacterium | reverse complement strand
CAGGCCCTTCTCGATCGCGCTCATGCAGCCGCCGCAGCGCACGCCCTCGACGACAAGATCCATTGAGGCGACGCCCTTGCCGGGATGGCTGACAAATACGGAAAAATCCCGCGCCGCGATCATGCGTCACCCTCCTTCTTTTGGAGTTGGCGCGAGCCTGAAGCGATTGCGGGTCACGAAAGCCGTCTCGCCCACGGTTCGCGCCTCGATCACGAGCGTCCATTGGCCAGGGCGTAGATCGCGCACCAGACCTTCGTGCGTTGCGCCCGATTGCGTGAGCGAGGCGGCCCTGTCGACGCGACGATCCGATGGATGTTCAAAGCGAGCCTCGACATTTGCGTTGCCGACGGGGGTGCCATCGCGCTCCCGCAGTTCGAACACGACCCGCGCGCCATCGCCTTCCGGGCGCGCGCTGACGGAAGCGCGCCAGCCGCGTTCGTCCTGGGCCCGCGCTTCGGCGATGCTTTTGTTGTAGCTCTGGCTGGCGTCGTAGGAATTGGCGAGCGCGCCGCCGGGCAAACTTCTCAACGCCGAATAGACCAACGCGCCGTTGGCGAGGGCCATGGCGCCGAAAAACAGACTCAAATAGACAAGGACGCCCCGACCGGACAAGGGTTGGGGCTCGCGGGATGGCGGCGCCGGCCGCCGACGGGTGGGATTTTCTTCAAACGGCATCATAAAGTCTCCGCAACAGGACATGACGCTGGCCTCTCATGGCGCGAAAAAATGATCCGCGACGCGAACAACTTCCCCGCTCGCCGCTTCGGTCGCCTGGATCAAAATCGTCGTGGACTTTCCGGTCACGGAAGCGCGCGGGGCGGTCAGAAACACGCGCACCGCGCGCGTCGAATCCGGCTCCACGCTCACATGCAGGCGCCCGTCGGGCGTCACGTCGGCGTCCGCGCTCGCGGCGACGATTCCCGCAAAGCCCGACGCTTCCATCCAGAATTCACGCGTCACGCCCCATTTGTTGGACAATCGAATCGTATAGGCGTTGCGAACGGCTCCGTCGCTTAGCCTCACGAACATCGGCGCGTTGTCGTGCAGAACGCTCATGGCGAAACGCGCTCGGGTCGCCAGCGCGTAAAGCATGACGCCGCCCACAATCGCAATGAGAACGGCGTAAAGAACCGTCCGCGAACGAACCTGCCGAAACGCCATGGACCGACCCGCCATGCGGCGCTTGCTGTTTTCATCCGTGTCGTAGGCGATCAGACGCGGGCGCCGCCCGATTTTCGCCATCACGCCGTCACAGGCGTCGATGCACAAGCCGCACTGGATACACCCGAGTTGCGAACCGTCGCGGATATCTACGCCGGTGGGACACACCGCGACGCATTGGAAACAATCGACGCAATCGCCTGCCGGCGATCCCTCCACGCGCGCGCGCTTGCTTTCCTTCAAGGACATGCGGGGTTCGCCGCGGTCGCGTCGATACGTCACGTTGAGCGCGTCGGGGTCGGTAAGCGCCGCCTGAATGCGCGGCCAGGGACACATGTAAAGGCAAACCTGCTCGCGCATGAGACCAGCGAGCACATAGGTCGTGAAGGTAAAGATGCCGATCCATATCCAGGCCGTCGCCGGCGCCTGGAAGGTCGCCAGTTCGCGGACGAGCGTCGGCGCGTCGGCAAAATACAGAACCCACACGCCGCCGGTCCACCACGCGATCAGCAGCCAGATTGCGTGCTTGAGCGCGCGCCTGCCGATTTTTTCCGCGTTCCAGGACGCGGCGTCCAGTTTCATGCGCTCGCGGCGGTCGCCCTCGACACGACGCTCCACCCACAGGAACAGGTCCGTCCAGATGGTTTGCGGACAGAAATAGCCGCACCACACGCGGCCATAGAGCGCGTTGGAGAGAAACAGCGCCAGCGCCGCGAGTATCAACAAGCCGGTAAAGTAGTAGATCTCCTGCGGCCAAAGTTCGATGAAAAAGAAATAGAAGCGCGAATTCGCCATATCCGCGAGCACGGCCTGGTTCGGCAGGTTGGGTCCACGATCCCAGCGCACGAACGGCAGAAAGTAATAGACCGCCAGGCAAAAACACAGCAGCGTCCATTTGATGCTTCGAAAGGTTCCCTTGACGCTCTGCGGAAAGACTTTTTTCGCTGGCGCGTACAGCGGACCCTCGTCCTCCGTCGCCTCGCCCGGGGCGATGTTCATTTGCCGCCGCCAAGGCTGTGCACATAGAGCGCGAGCGATTTGATCGTCACGGGATCGAGTCGTCCGCCCCAGGCGGGCATGACGCCGTTGCGCGGATTGCTGATCGTCGCGACGATCGACGGGATTTCCGATCCATACAACCAGATCGCGTCCGTCAGATTGGGTGCGCCGACCATCGGATTCCCCTTGCCGCCTGGGCCGTGGCAAGAAGCGCAGGCGTCGCCGAAGGTTTTCGCGCCCAACGCGAGGTTTGCGCCTTTTTGCGTGTCCAGACCCGCAAGCGAGCGCACATGATTGGCGACGGCGAGGATTTCATCGGCGTTCAGCAGATTGTCCTTGCCGAAGGCCGGCATGAGGCTCAACCGCGTCGCCTTGACGCCGTCCACGCGGACGCCGTTCGTGATCGTGGCGGCGATTTCCTCGAGCGTCCCGCCCCACAACCAGTCGTCGTCCGCCAGATTGGGAAAGTTCACGCCGCCGCCGCCGCCCGCGCCATGACACGGCGCGCAATTGTCCGCGAACGCGACCCTTCCTTGCGCCAGCGCAATCGACATCAATTTTGGATCGCGCGCGATGGCCGCGAAAGTCGCGGACGCGAGCCCGGCTCCTTGCGACGCGCGCCGCTCGTTGAGCGCGTCGATCTCCGCACTGACCGCGCCGCGCGACGTCCAGCCAAAAGCGCCGCCGGCGAAACTCGTCGCCAGCGGCCATGATGGATAGGCAACCCAATAGGCGACCGACCAAAGAATTGTCGCGTAAAAGGTCCACAGCCACCAGCGTGGCAAGGGCGTATTGAGCTCGCGGATGCCGTCCCATTCATGACCGGTTGTGGTCCGGCCGCTGACCGGATCAAAGTCGCTCTGTCCCTGCGTCGTCATGATTTAATCCTCCCGCAAGGGAATTTGCGCGGCGCGATCGAATTTCCCGCGATTGCCCGACCGGAGCGCGTAAACGAGCGCCCCCAGGAAGATCGCGAAGAAATAAAGCACGCCAGCGGATTGAGCGAATTGCGCCAGCCACGTGTATGTCGTCGCCATTTCAATGTCCTCAGCGAAGCGCGGCTTTGTCGTCGTAAAGTTTGAATTCGACGAGCGTGCCCAGCATTTGCATATAGGCGATCAGCGCGTCCGCCTCGGTGATTTCGCGATGATCCGCGTCGAACTTTCGCAGTTTCGTCTTGGGATAGCGGCTCAGGAAGGCTTCGGCATCGGGGCCGTCTGGATCAACCTGCGCCTTCAGGTCCAATTTCGCTCTGGCGATCATTTCATCGGTGTAGGGAACGCCGACGGCGCGATTGACGCGCAGGTGATCCGCTATCAGTCCGAAGTCGAGTTCCGTTTTCGCCAGGAAAGCATACTTCGGCATGATGGATTGGGGTACGAGAGCGCGCGGTTCGTTGAGGTGCGCGACGTGCCATGCGTCCGAGTATTTGTCGCCGACGCGCGCCAGATCCGGGCCGTTGCGCTTTGATCCCCACTGAAACGGATGATCGTACATGCTTTCCGCGGCGAGCGAATAATGGCCATATCGCTCGACCTCGTCGCGCAGGGCGCGGATCATCTGACTGTGACAAAGATAACAGCCCTCGCGGACGTATATGTTGCGCCCGGCGAGTTCGAGCGGCGTATATGGCCGCATTCCCTCCACTTTTTCGATCGTGCTTTGCAGAAAGAACAAAGGCGCTATTTCAACGAGGCCGCCAAAGGAGATGGCGATCAGAACGCCTATCAACAAAAAGATCGAATTTGTTTCCAGCTTGTGGTGCCGCGTCCACCAGGTCGCGTTAGGTTTGGAAGCCGCTCTGTCCGTCATCGTTCGATCCTTATTCGGCGGGATGAAACGAGGGCGTGAAAGCGGCGGAATTAACCGGCTCCTCCTTCATGCGGATCGTCATCCAGATATTGTAGATCATGAGCGTGTAGCCCAGGATAAAGAGCAGCCCGCCGAGCGCGCGGATGACATAGAAAGGATGCATCGCAGCGACCGTCTCGATGAAGGAATACTCGAGATACCCCAGCGCGGTGTACGAGCGCCACATCAGCCCCTGGAGGATGCCCGAAACCCACATCGCCGTGATGTACAGAACGATGCCGATGGTCGAAATCCAAAAGTGCCAGTTCACCAGCTTCAGCGAGTAGAGTTCACGCTTGCCCCACAGCCAGGGCACGAGGCAGTATATCGCGCCAAAGGACACGTAGGCGTTCCAGCCCAAGGCTCCCGAGTGAACGTGCCCAATCGTCCAGTCCGTGTAGTGCGACAGCGAGTTGACGACTTTGATCGACATCATGGGGCCCTCGAAAGTCGCCATGCCGTAAAAGGCCACGGACACCACCATCATGCGCAACACGGGGTCGGTGCGCAGCTTGTCCCATGCGCCCGACAAGGTGAGCAATCCGTTGATCATGCCGCCCCACGAAGGCATCCAAAGCATGATGGAGAACGTCATGCCGAGTGTTTGCGCCCAATCGGGCAGAGCCGTGTAATGCAGATGATGCGGCCCCGCCCAGATATAGAGAAAGATGACGGCCCAGAAGTGGATGATGGACAATCGATACGAATAGATCGGCCGTTCGGCGCGCTTTGGAATGAAATAGTACATGATCGCAAGGAAACCGGCGGTCAGGAAGAAGCCGACGGCGTTGTGGCCGTACCACCATTGGAACATGGCGTCCTGCACGCCGCCCCAGGCAATGTACGATTTCGAAGAGAATACGGAGACCGGCAGAGCGAGGCCGTTGCCCAGATGCAGGACGGCGACCGTCGCGATGAACGCCAGATAGAACCAATTTGCGACGTAGATATGCGGTTCCTTGCGCCGAATGAGCGTGCCAAGAAAAACCAGCAAATACGTCACCCAAACGATGGTCAGCCACAAATCGGCGTACCATTCCGGTTCCGCGTATTCCTTGCTCTGCGTGATCCCGAGCAGATAACCCGTGCCGGCGATGACGATAAAGAACTGATAGCCTAAAACGACGAACCAGGGCGCCAGATCGCCCGCCAATCTCGCGCGGCACGTGCGTTGCGCCACATAAAACGATGTCGCCAGAAGCACGTTGCCGCCGAATGCGAAAATCACGGCGGAAGTGTGCAGGGGGCGCATCCGGCCGAAATTGAGCCATGGTTCAAAATTCAGATCGGGATAGGCAAGCTGCAGCGCGATGATCAGCCCCACGGCCATGCCCGCGAAACCCCAGAAAATGGCGGCGATCGTCGCAAACTTGACCGGACCCATGTTGTAATTGGGCTTGCCGTCTATTTCGAGCTGCGGCTCTGCCGCGGGACGCTCATAGTAGCGATTGAAGATCGCGAACACGGCGACAAGGCTGCCGGCGACGCCCAGCGCGGCGTGAAATGCGAAGGCCGGCTCGGTCGTTTTCGCCGCGACAACCAGACAAAGAAGCGCCGTCACGCCGAAGAAAATAACGAGGCCGAATTCGCCTGCATGCATGGATTTTTTCGCAACGGCTTGTTGCATGCCTGACCCTTGTCGCTAACCGCTGTTTGCGTCTGACTACAGTGCCTCGGCGACCATCGCCGCGATTTGATCCAGATCATGCGAACGTCCATTTCGTCCTGGACTTTGGACCAGTGACCGGGCGTTGACCCCGCGATTTACCGACCCTCCCGGTCAGCGCGCTCGCATGACGAATGAGGTCGCGGATCTGACGCCGTGCAAACCCGCAAGTCCAATGATCCGCCGGTTTGAACAGCGTGTCGGCGCCTCGGGAACGCCGGCAATCTGACGGGGCGCAACGGGATCCGTCGATCGTGTCCTCAGATAGTTTCAGTCGATGCAATTCTTTAAGGCGATGCGGGAGCGGCCTGGTTCGGAGACAATCGATGGGAAGAGCCGATTCACGTCGCTCGGCGCCCAACTTTTGCGCAATTCAAAAAAAATCAACGCGCTTATGCCGGCCAATTGGGCGGCATGCCGTTCAAATAGCCAAGATTTTTCTGGTATGACGCTTGCTAGTCGTTCAATCTGATATCTCGGGCTTGGGCTCGAACCTTGAGGGGGCGGATTTGCAGTTGGCGCAAGCCTTTGATGAGATGACCCGGGCGGACGGCGGTGTACGCTGCGTTTATGAGCGGGTCGCGCGATGGCTGAAGGATTCGCCGCCCGAATTTCTGGCGTCGCGGCGCTCGCAGGCGGAATTGCTGTTTCGTCGGATCGGCATCACTTTTGCGGTGTACGGCGACGCGGATGCGGCCGAGCGGTTGATTCCATTTGATATTATTCCACGCGTGCTCGGCCGCTCGGAATGGGAGCGCCTCGAGGCGGGACTCGTACAGAGGGTGCGCGCGCTCAATATGTTTCTCGCGGACATTTACGGCGCGCGCGAAATTGTCCGCGCTGGCATCGTACCGTCCGAGATGATTTATCAGAATGATCAGTTTCGTCCGGAAATGGCTGGAAGACCGGTACCTCACAATATCTATGTGCACATCGCCGGCATTGATGTGGTTCGTATCGACGAAAATGACTTTTACGTGCTGGAAGACAATGCGCGAACTCCCTCCGGCGTTTCTTATATGCTGGAGAACCGGGAAGTGATGATGCGCCTTGTTCCCGATCTGATCGCGCAGCATCGGGTCGCTCCAATTGAAGATTACCCCGACAAACTGCTCGCCACCTTGCGTTCCGTCGCGCCTGGCACGGCCGGTACGGAGCCGGTGACGGTGCTGCTGACGCCCGGGCAGTACAATTCGGCCTATTATGAACATTCGTTTCTGGCCGACAAACTCGGCGTCGAACTCGTCGAGGGAAGAGACCTCTTCGTCAGGGACGAAGTCGTCTTCATGCGAACCACCTATGGTCCCAGACGCGTTGACGTCATCTATCGCCGTATCGATGATGATTTCCTTGACCCTTTGGCTTTCCGTCCGGATTCGACGCTGGGCGTCGCTGGTCTGATGAGCGCTTATCTCGCGGGCAACGTCACGCTTGCCAACGCCGTTGGCACGGGAATAGCGGACGACAAGGCGATCTACACCTACATGCCGGAGATCATCGAGTTTTTCCTCGGCGAGAAACCGCTGTTGAAAAACGTGCCTACCTGGCGTTGCCGCGAGCCGGAGGCGCTGAAATACGTGCTGGACAATTTGGCCTCCCTTGTCGTCAAGGAAGTCAGCGGCTCCGGCGGGTATGGCATGCTCGTGGGACCCCACGCCACAAAGGAGGAGGTGGCTTCGTTCGCCGCCAAACTCGCGCATAATCCCGGCGGGTTCATCGCGCAGCCGACGCTCGCCCTGTCAACCTGCCCCGCTTTGTTCCCGTCGGGAATCGGCGCCCGCCACGTGGATTTGCGGCCATTCGTACTGTCGGGGACAGATGGCGTGCGCGTCGTTCCCGGCGGCCTCACGCGTGTCGCGCTTCAGGAACGCTCCCTGGTGGTCAATTCAAGTCAGGGGGGCGGCACCAAGGATACCTGGGTCGTCGATGACGCTTCCATTTTAACCCCACAAACCCAGAATCAGATTCAGTGAACTCGAACCAGATGCAAGGCTGAGAATGCTGTCGCGCACGGCGGATAATTTGTACTGGCTTGCCCGCTACGTCGAGCGAGCGGATTTTCTGGCGCGCATCGTCGAAGCGTCGCAGAGACTTTCCACCTTGCCGGAGGCTTATGTCGGGGCTGGCATTGAATGGGAGAGCGCCCTGAAATCCTCGGGCGCGGACGAATTGTTTCATGAAAAACATGAAATTACCGACGAGGCGAGCGTCGTCGGCTTTCTCACGTTCGCCGCCGACAATCCTTCGTCCATTCGCAATTGCATCGAATTCGCGCGCGCCAACGCTCGCGCCGTGCGCACGGCGTTGACCGTCGAAATGTGGGAGGCGATCAATGGCGCCTGGAATGAAATGAAAAGATTCGAGTCCGATCAAATTGGACATGGCGGCTACAATCGCGAACACGTCACTCAATTTCTGGACTTTGTAAAACGAACCGCCGCGGATTTTGACGGGTCCGCCTATCGGACCATGCTTCGAAATGACGCTTACTGGTTTTCGCGCCTTGGACTCTACATCGAACGCGCAGACAACACGGCGCGGCTGCTCGATGTCAAATATCACCTGCTGTTGCCGGACACCGAGCAGGTCGGCGGCTCGCTCGACTATTTCCAGTGGACCGCCATATTGCGCTCGGTTTCCGCGTTGACCGCGTATCATTGGGTTTACCGGGAAGGTATCAAGCCCTGGTTGATCGCGGACCTGCTGATTCTCAAACAGGAAATGCCGCGTTCGCTTATTTCCTGCTACGAAAATATCGTTCGCTTTCTCGACGCCCTGGGGCGCGTTCACGGACAACAGGGGCCCGCGCAGCGGCAGGCGCGCGGCGTCATGACGCGTCTTGAACATTCCAAGATCAAGGATGTCTTTCAAAACGGGCTGCACGAATTCATCGAATCATTCGTCGATGACAACGGCAAGTTGGGACAAGCCATCACCGATCAATACCTCCTGAGCTAGACGCCGCGATGCTGATCAAAATTTGTCGGGACCTATCCTATCATTTTGAGCCCGCCGTGCGCGGGGTCGTCCATTCATGTCGGTTGAACCCCCGCAATTTCGATGGGCAACACCTCATGCATTGGCGCATCGACGTGAACGCCGATTGCCGGATGAAGTTTAGCGAGGATGGTTTTGGCAACCTCGTGCAGGCATTCACCGTGGACGGACCCATTTCGGAACTGACCGTCAGCGTCGAGTGCAAGGTTGATACGTTGGACACTCATGGCGTTGTTCGGGGCGCGGTCGAGCGTTTTCCACCCGAGCTGTACCTTCGCGGGACAGCGTTGACGCGCGCGTCGGATCGTCTGCGCGCTTTCGCCGAAGATGTTTGCGCCGGCGTCGACGAGCCCTTCGCGAAACTGCATGCTTTGC
>JANYDZ010000444.1 GCA_025363375.1 Hyphomicrobiales bacterium | reverse complement strand
GGAAAAATCCTTGTTGCGGTGTCCGGCCAGCGCCATCACAAGATAGACGCCGACAGCCAGTGCGCCGCCGAACACCGCCAGCGCCAGGGTATTGACGATGCCGCGAAACAGGCTGGGCGTGTCGAGCAGATGAAGGAAATGACGGGTGGTGAGATGCTCGCTCAGCGTCACCCCCTCGCCCCACGCGTCCACAAAGGCGCGCACCGCGATGCCGCCGACCGGCAGCCCCACGGAGACAAGCAGCCATAGACCGATCACCGACCACGCTATGATTTGGCCGGCGGGGCCGAGCCGGAGCGGCGTCGCCCGCGCCCCCTTGCCGCCCAGCGCGGCATAGCGGCGGCTGTTGCGCAGCAGCAGCCGTTGCACAAAGACAAGCGGCAGGGTCAAAAGCACAAGCGACACGGCGACGACCGCCATCACATGATAGGTCGGCGTGCCGAACAGCGAATTCACCTTGTAGAGATAGGTGGTGAGCACAACGATGCCGCCGGGATCGCCAAGCACAAGCGGAATGCCAAAGGTCTCGAAGCCCAGCAGCAGATTGAGCGCAGCGGCGAAAATCAGGGAAGGCAGCACCATCGGCAAGGTGACGTCGATCGACACGCGCCAGACGCCCGCGCCCGTGGCGCGCGCGGCCTCTTCAAGGTCCGAAGGCAGGCTGCGCATGGCGGACGAAACGTAGAGATAGACATTCGGCACATGGCTCAGCCCGCCGATCAGGATCATGCCGGCGAGCGAATAGATGTTCCAGGGGATGCCGCCGAAGGTCTGCTTCACCCATAGCGAAATGAAACCCGAAGGCCCCACCGAAACCGTGTAACCGAAGGCGAGCACGATCGAGGAGAGGAACATCGGGGCAAGCACGACAGGCTCAAGCCATTTGCGCCCGACAAGGTCGGTGCGCGCCAGAACAAACGCGAGCATGGCGCCGACGGGCACGGCGACCGCCACCAGGCCGAAGGCAAAGACCGCGGTCGTGCCGAGCGCGCGCCAATAGTCGGAATCCGTCAAAACATATTCGTAGGCTTCAAGGCTGAGCTTCGCCGTCCGGTCAAAGAAGGGATTGTCGAGGAACGACTGGTAGAGGATGAGCCCGACGGGCGTCATCACCACCAGTACGAGCGCGCCGATCACGCCTGCCCGAAAAATGCGGGCTTCACCGGCCAAGCGCGCCTGCATGTGGTTCATCCCTGTATCCGACCGTCAACCTTCGCCGCGCAGGGCCTTCTTCCAGTTCTGGAAGAATTCGGCGCGCATTTTCAGATTGAGATTGTCGGACAGTTTTTCGTCGACCGGGATCAACCGGACATTGGAGCCGATGATCTTGCCGAGAGCCTCGGCGTCCAACTCGCCTTTGTAACCCGCGCGCATCGGCGGCACGCCCTTGCTGGCGCCGATGGCTTGCCCTTTTTCCGAAAGCAGGAAATCGAGGAACAACCGCCCCGCCGCCGGGTGCGGCGCGTTTTTCGTGACGCTCGCAACCCGCTGGAACGCGGCCGTGTAATCGCTGCCAAACGCAAAGCCGACCACCGGCGATTCTTTCGCCCATTGCATGGCGTAGGAGCCGATCACGTTGAAGCCCAGCACATGTTCGCCGGACACGACTTTTTCGCGCATGGCGCCGGAGCTGCCGTAGACCTTTCCGTCCACGGCCCCGAACGCCTTCGCCAGGTCCCAGAAATTTTTGGTGTTGCGCAGATCGGTGACTGCCAGCAGAAAGCCGATGCCGCTTTTTTCCGGATCGAACGAGCAGACCTTGCCCTTGAGGTCCGCCTTGTGTTCCTGCAACAATTTCACGAGATCGGCGCGGGATTTGGGAACCCATTCGGGCTTCAGGAGATTCTTGTTGTAGAGCATGGCGACCGGCTCGATGGACGTGCCATAGACGATGTTGTTGTAATTGGAGGCCGACGGATAATTCCCGGCCTCCGGCGATTTGTAGACATCGAGCAGGCCCTTGGAGGCCAGAACCACCTGCAGATCCATGGAACTCGTCCAGGCGATGTCCGCGCCCACCTGGTTGGCGGCGGCTTCGCTGATGACCCGGTTATAAACGTCCGTCGTGCCTATGCCGTTGTAATCGACGGCAATGCCGTAGGCCTGCTTGAACGCCTCGACAATGGGCAGGCCCTGCGCTTCGTCCGTGGACGTGTAGATGGCGACCTTTCCCTCTTTCTTTGCGCGCGCCACCAGATCCGCGCCGTCCTGCGCGGCCGCCCCGGTCAGGCGCGTCGCGGCAAAACCGCCGAGAACGCCCGCAACGAAAACACGCCTTGTTGTCATGACCGGCTCCACTCCCAAAATAAATCGCTAACCATTTTATTTGCCATGAGATTATCCATTTCGCACGGGCAAAGCCAGAGGCCGCTGCTGGTTCAATTCCAAACCGGACTTCTTACCAAAAATTTACCCATTAGGGGTTAAATGAATGACCGGCGTCTGACGCGCCATTCAACTTTGGGATAGCGGCGAATGGACAAACAGGCGCCAAAACTGACCCTGTTCCTGAGCATCTTCAGCGGAGCCTGTATTTCGGCCGCGTGGATTTCCGCGCGCCCCTCCGAAATCATCGCCGCTGTCTGCATCGGCACTGCCGTATGCGCGACGCTGCTGATCGTTCTGCGTTTTGACCGCGCCTTCGTGAAACGCGGCAGGCGACGCACCGATCAGGAAGAAGGCGTCGCGAACGAGGCCTGAAAGCAGAGCCGTCGCAAGATCACATCGTCCAACGAAAATGAAAGCGGGAAAATATCGGGCCGCGTCCCGTCCCGGTCAAGCGCCGCTCACGGCCTGCGCTCGGCGGACACCCGACCGGCCATGCGATGCATAGCTACGCCCGGGTCATGCAGGGCAACTTCGTCCCCGCGAACTTCGCCGCCATAAAACGACTTTGCCGGAAGGCGGACGCGAACGTCCCGCCTCCCGGCAAGTTGAAGCCGATCAGGCCCCGGCAGGCGCGGCGACAGCCGCTTTTGGCTTACGTACGGCCCGCTTTTTTTTGGCGGCCTTTTTAGCTCCGCCCTTCTTGGCGGCCTTCTTGGCGCCCTTCTTGGCGGCGCTTTTCTTGGCGCCCTTCTTGGCGGCGCCTTTCTTGGCGCCCTTCTTTGCAGCGCCCTTCTTTGCGCTCTTCTTCGCGGCGGCTTTCTTCGCCGGTTTACGCTTTGCAGCTTTAGCCATCTGAGGTCCCCTCTGATTGAATTGTCGGCGAATCGCTAATTGATCAACGACAATAGGCGAGAACAACCTAGCGCGGTTGCGCTTATGCGCAAGTCGTCAATGCGCGATTGACCCGCGCACAACGGACAAGTGCGTCTCATTTTCGAACAGTGAAGTCGGTTGGCGGCGCGCCGCGCAAACATCCGATGCGCCATGTCCCGGCAAGCGGGCGGCGCGGCGACGACGATGAAGTCCTTGCGGGATCGACGACGCGATGCAACGCCGCCCGCGCGGCGACGCGGTCGAATTCAACCGGCGCGCGCGCAAGCGCGAGCGCGTACTAATGCCTGAATCTACAGATTTTTTTTGATGCCCGCGCTTTTGCCCGGCAAGCGCCGCGCCGCGGACCGCGCGCATCGCCGCCGCTCTCTCTTCACGACGCGCGGCGCTTGAATCAACTTGCGCAACGCCCCCTGCGAGGCCTCGCCGCGCGCGACGGCGAAAGCGCTTGCGGGAGGCGGCGTGGCTTTCAGGTGACTCATGAAAAAAAAATTGTGCACGACGCGAATTTTGTCTTTCACGACGCCATTGTCGCAGCGCGCGGCACACGAATCGCGCAATCGCGCCGAATCAGAGGTCTTGATTCGTCCATGATTTTTCCGCGCGCGGCGCCCCGCGCAACGTTCTTCGCCGTTTGCGAAGGCGCGGAATCAGACGCCAAGTTTTCGTTTCAACAGATCGCTCACGGCTTGTGGATTGGCCTTGCCGCCCGTCTGTTTCATCACCTGTCCGACAAACCAGCCGAGCATCGCGGGTTTGGCTTGCGCTTGCGCGGCCTTGTCGGGATTGCCCGCGACAATCGCCTCGACCGCCGTCTCGATGGCCCCGGCGTCGGTGACCTGTTGCATGCCGCGCGCTTCCACGAGAGCGCGGGGATCAGCGGTTTTCTCTTCCGCGATGATGAGCGCAAGCACCTCTTTGGCGATCTTGCCCGAGATGGTTCCATCGCCGATGAGATCGACGATGCCGGCGACCTGCGCGGGCGCGACATGCGTCGCCGCGACATCGAGGCCGACACTGTTGGCGTAAGCCGCGAGGTCGCCGTTGATCCAGTTCGCCACCGCCTTGGGCTCGCGCTTGCCGTCGCCGTGTCCGAGCGCGGCCTCGAAGTAATCCGCCGTCGAGCGGTCGGCTGTCAGCGCGGCGGCGTCCTGCTCCGACAAGCCAAAAGCGCTGATGAACCGGCCCTTCCTGGCGTCCGGCAGTTCAGGCAGTTCGGCCTTGAGCCCGTTGACGAAGGCCTGATCGAACTCCAGCGGCAACAGGTCCGGGTCGGGAAAATAGCGATAGTCGTGCGCCTCTTCCTTCGACCGCATGGCCCGCGTCTCGCCGCGTCCGGGGTCGAACAGACGGGTTTGCTGTTCGATCGCGCCGCCGTCCTCCAGGACGCCGATCTGCCGACGCGCTTCCACATCGACGGCCTGCCCGATGAAGCGGATGGAGTTGACGTTCTTGATCTCGCAGCGCGTGCCGAGCGCCGCGCCGGGCCTGCGCACCGAGACGTTGACGTCCGCGCGCAGAGACCCCTTCTCCATGTCGCCGTCGCAGGTCCCAAGGTAACGCAGGATGGAGCGCAGCTTGGCGACATAGGCTTTGGCCTCGTCGGCGCTGCGGATATCCGGCTTCGACACGATCTCCATCAACGCGACGCCGGAGCGGTTGAGATCGACCAGGCTCTCCGTCGCCGACTGGTCGTGCAGCGACTTGCCCGCGTCCTGTTCCAGATGCAGCCGCTCGATGCCGACCGTGAACCGCTCGTCGTCGGAAAGATCGACGACCACCTCCCCTTCGCCGACAATCGGGCTTTTGAATTGGGATATCTGATAGCCCTGCGGCAAGTCCGGGTAGAAATAGTTTTTGCGGTCGAAGACCGAACGCAGGTTGATCTTCGCGTTGAGGCCAAGCCCGGTGCGCACGGCCTGCCTGACGCATTCCGCGTTGACGACCTGCAGCATGCCCGGCATCGCCGCGTCGACGAGCGACACTTGCGAATTCGCAGCGGCGCCGAATTGCGTCGATGCCCCCGAGAACAATTTCGAACGCGAGGTGACCTGCGCATGGATCTCCATGCCGACCACGATTTCCCAGTCGCCTGTCGCGCCCTTGATGAAACGAGAGGTCTTCGCGGGTTGGTTCATGTTCATCTGTCCACGCTGTCATCGCCGCCTTGCATCCAGCGGCCCGGGTTGGCATTTCTAAAAGGCTGCCCGGGCGCCAACAAGTTGGCCTCCCTGGCCTAGCCCCACGTGGCTGTCACGCGTTTTGACGCAAAGCCGCAAGCCCATCCCGCGAGCGCGCCGATCAGGGCCATTGCAAGAAACAGCGCGGGCCTCGAATCCGCGTCGCCGCGCCATGATTGAACAACGATCAGCGCCAGCAACAGCGCCGCGGCGAGCCACAGCAGCCATCGCAACGCGTCAAGACAGCCCGCGAGAATCGCCGTAGAAAAGAAACCCACTAGGTCCACCAGGGTTGCGGCAGCCGCGTTCGACCGGCCGCCTGTTCAATAATGGCCGCCACCGCAAACAGGGTCTCTTCATCGAAGGGCCGTCCGATGATCTGCAACCCCAGCGGCAATCCATCGCCGGACAGTCCCGCGGGAACCGCGATTCCCGGCAGCCCCGCCATGTTCACAGTCACCGTGAAAATGTCGTTGAGGTACATTTCGATCGGATTGCCGGCGCTCTTCTCGCCAATGCCAAAAGCGACCGACGGCGTCGCCGGCGTCAGGATCGCGTCAATCCCGTCGGCGTAAACCCGTTCGAAATCGCGTTTGATCAGCGTACGTATCTTCTGCGCGCGCACGTAGTACGCGTCGTAATACCCGGCGGAAAGGACATAGGTGCCTATCATGATGCGCCGGCGAACTTCCTCGCCAAAGCCGGCGCGGCGCGTTCGATCGTACATATCGACGATGTCCTTGCCGGCCTCGCGCAGCCCGTAACGCACGCCGTCGTAGCGCGCGAGATTGGACGAAGCCTCCGCCGGCGCCACTATATAATATGCCGGCAGAGCGGTCTTGGTGTGCGGCAGCGAGATGTCGAGGATCTCCGCGCCGGCGTCTTTCAGCCAGCCGACGCCTTGCGACCACAGCGCCTCGATTTCGGCGGGCATCCCGTCGATGCGGTATTCCCTGGGGACGCCGATCTTCAAACCCCGGATGGAACGTCCCACGGCGGCTTCATAGTCGGGCACTGGCGCGTCGACGCTGGTGGCGTCCTTCGCGTCGTATCCGGCCATCGAACCCAGCATGATGGCGCAGTCGCCCACGCTGCGCGCGATCGGCCCGGCCTGGTCGAGCGACGAGGCAAAGGCCACCATCCCCCAGCGTGAGCAACGCCCATAGGTCGGCTTGATCCCCACCGTGCCCGTGAAGGCCGCCGGCTGGCGGATGGAGCCGCCGGTGTCGGAGGCGGTCGCGGCCAGACACAGATGCGCGGCAACCGCCGAGGCGGACCCGCCGGATGAGCCGCCGGGAACCAGCAACCCCCGCTTGTCGCCGGCAAGCGCGGCGCGCGCCCAGGCGGCGTCGCGGTTGGGCGGCAGCCATGGCGAGGCGACAGGACCGTAATAAGATGTCTCGTTCGACGAGCCCATGGCGAACTCGTCCATGTTGAGTTTGCCGAGCATGACCGCGCCGTCGCGCCACAATTGCGCGGTCACCGTCGATTCATATCGGGGTTTGAAGCCGTCGAGGATATGACTGCAGGCCTGCGTATGAACGCCCTCGGTCGCATAGAGATCCTTGATCCCCAGCGGCACGCCTTCAAGCGGCCCCGCCTCCCCGCGCTGTAGCCGCGCGTCGGATGCGCCCGCCATGGCGAGCGCTTTCTCCGGCGTCTCCATTATATACGCGTTGAGGCCGCGCGCCTTCTCGACGGCTTCTATATGCGCCTTCGCCAATTCGGTCGCCGACAGCGAACGCGATTTCAGCGCGGCCCGCGCTTCGCCGATCGTCAGATGGGTTGGATCGCTCATTTATTCGATCACTTTCGGCACGCTGAAATAATGCGCTTCTCCCGCCGGCGCGTTGGCGACGATATTTTCCGCGCCCGCATGGTCGGTAACCACGTCCTCGCGCCATTTCATCGCCATGGGTACGACCGACGTCATCGGTTCGACGCCCGACACATCGACAGCCTCAAGTTGTTCGACAAAGCCGAGCATCGCGTTGAGTGCGCCTTGAAGGCGCGGAACCTCGTCTTCGCCGACCGCGATG
>JANYDZ010000424.1 GCA_025363375.1 Hyphomicrobiales bacterium | reverse complement strand
CTTGACGAGCACGTTGAAGCTTTCGGGAATGCCCGACTCGAACGTGTCGTCGCCGCGCACGATGGATTCGTAAACCTTCGTGCGTCCCGCCACGTCGTCGGATTTGACGGTGAGCATTTCCTGCAGCGTGTACGCCGCGCCGTAAGCCTTCAGCGCCCACACTTCCATTTCGCCGAAGCGCTGTCCGCCGAACTGCGCTTTGCCGCCCAGCGGCTGCTGGGTGACGAGCGAGTAAGGCCCGATCGAGCGCGCGTGAATCTTGTCGTCGACCAGGTGATGCAGCTTCAGAATGTAGATGTAGCCGACGGTCACCTTGCGGTCGAAAGCCTCGCCCGTGCGGCCGTCGAACAAGGTTACCTGGCCGGACTTGTCGTGGCCGGCCATTTCCAGCATGTCGCAGATGTCCTTCTCGCGGGCGCCGTCGAAGACCGGCGTCGCGATCGGAACGCCGCGGCGCAGGTTTTCGCCCAGTTCCACCAGCGAGCGGTCGTCGAGACCGTCGATGGTTTCGTGCTTGCCGTAGATGTCCGTCAGCTTTTTGCGCAGCGGCTTGATGTCCTTGTTGCGCATGTAGGCGTTGACGGTGTCGCCGACCTGCTTGCCCAGGCCCGCGCAGGCCCAGCCCAGATGCGTCTCCAGAATCTGGCCGACGTTCATGCGGCTGGGCACGCCCAGCGGATTGAGCACGACGTCGACAGGCGTGCCGTCCGGCAGGAACGGCATGTCTTCCGAGGGCACAATTCTCGACACGACGCCTTTGTTGCCGTGGCGTCCGGCCATCTTGTCGCCCGGCTGAATCTTGCGCTTCACCGCGACGAACACCTTGACCATCTTCATCACGCCCGGCGGCAGTTCGTCGCCGCGCTGCAGCTTCTCGACCTTGTCGAGGAAGCGGCTCTCAAGCCCCTTCTTCGCCTCGTCGTACTGCTTGTGCATGGCCTCGATCTCGCCCATCAGCTTGTCGTTCTCGACGCTGAAAGTCCACCATTGCGAGCGCGGAAACTCGTCCATGATCTCGCGGCTGAGCCTGGTCTCCTTCTTGAAGCCCTTCGGGCCCGAGGCCCCGACCTTGCCGCCGAGCAATTCAGCCAGGCGCGTGTAAACGTTGCGGTCGAGGATCGCGAGTTCGTCGTCGCGGTCCTTGGCCAGCCGCTCGATTTCCTCGCGCTCGATCGCCTGGGCGCGCTCGTCCTTGTCGACGCCGTGGCGGTTGAAAACGCGCACTTCGACGATTGTGCCCTGCACGCCCGGCGGCACGCGCATGGACGTGTCGCGCACGTCCGACGCCTTTTCGCCGAAGATCGCCCGCAGCAGCTTCTCTTCCGGCGTCATCGGGCTTTCGCCCTTCGGCGTGATCTTGCCGACGAGAATATCGCCCGCCTGCACTTCCGCGCCGATGTAGACGATGCCGGCTTCGTCGAGGTTCTTCAGCGCTTCCTCGGAAACGTTGGGAATGTCGCGGGTGATTTCTTCCGGACCCAGCTTCGTGTCGCGCGCCATCACTTCGAACTCGTCGATGTGGATGGAGGTGAACACGTCGTCGCGCACAATGCGCTCGTTAAGCAGGATCGAGTCTTCGAAATTGTAGCCGTTCCACGGCATGAACGCGACGAGCACGTTGCGGCCAAGCGCGAGATCGCCGAGATCGGTCGAGGGACCGTCGGCGATCATGTCGCCCTTTTGCACGATATCGCCAACCTTCACCAACGGCTTCTGGTTGATGCACGTCGACTGGTTCGAGCGCTGGAACTTCATCAGGCGATAGATGTCGACGCCGGGCTTGGAGGGATCGAGATCCTCGGTGGCGCGCACCACGATGCGCGTCGCGTCGACCTGATCGATCACGCCGGTGCGGCGCGCGCCGATCGCGGCGCCCGAGTCGCGCGCGACAACCGCTTCCATGCCGGTGCCCACGAGCGGCGCGTCGGCCTTCACCAGCGGCACCGCCTGACGCTGCATGTTCGAGCCCATCAGCGCGCGGTTGGCGTCGTCGTTTTCAAGGAACGGGATGAGCGCGGCGGCGACGGACACCAGTTGTTTGGGCGACACGTCCATGTATTCGACGCGGTCGCTCGGCACCATGACCACGTCGCCCGCGTGCCGGCACACGACGAGGTCTTCGCTGAGCGCGCCCGAAGCGCTGATCGTCGCGTTGGCTTGCGCCACGTGATACTTCGCCTCTTCCATGGCGGAAAGGTAGTTCACTTCGCTGGTCACCTTGCCGTCGCGCACGCGGCGATAGGGCGCTTCAATAAAGCCGTATTTGTTCACGCGCGCGAAGGTCGCCAGCGAGTTGATGAGGCCGATGTTCGGCCCCTCCGGCGTTTCAATCGGGCAGATGCGGCCGTAATGCGTCGGGTGCACGTCGCGCACCTCGAAGCCGGCGCGCTCGCGCGTCAGGCCGCCCGGTCCAAGCGCCGAAAGGCGGCGCTTGTGGGTGATCTCGGACAGCGGATTGGTTTGATCCATGAACTGCGAGAGTTGCGAGGACCCGAAGAATTCGCGCACCGCGGCGGCGGCGGGCTTGGCGTTGATCAGATCCTGCGGCATGACGGTGTCGATGTCGACGGAGGACATGCGCTCCTTGATGGCGCGTTCCATGCGCAGCAGGCCGAGGCGGTACTGGTTCTCCATGAGCTCGCCGACCGAGCGCACGCGGCGGTTGCCGAGATGGTCGATGTCGTCGATCTCGCCGCGCCCGTCGCGCAAATCGACCAGCGCCTTGACGACGGCCAGAATGTCCTCTTTGCGCACGATGCGCACGGTGTCGGCGGCGTCGAGGTCGAGGCGCATGTTCATCTTCACGCGGCCGACGGCCGAGAGATCGTAGCGCTCCGAATCGAAAAACAGCGAATGGAACATGGCTTCCGCCGTGTCGATGGTCGGCGGCTCGCCGGGACGCATGACGCGGTAGATGTCGAACAAGGCGTCCTCGCGCGACGAGTTCTTGTCGACGGAGAGGGTGTTGCGGATATAGGGGCCGACGTTGATGTGGTCGATGTCTAGAATCGGCAGTTCCGTGAACCCTATTTCAAGCAGATCGGCGAGGTTTTTGGCGGTGATTTCCTCGCCCGCTTCGGCGTAAATCTCGCCGGTTTCCGGATTGTAGAGGTCTTCGGCGATATATTGTCCGTGCAGATCCTCGTCCTGCGCCTTGACGGCCTTGAGGCCGCGCTCCGCCAACTGGCGCGCGCCGCGCACGGTCATTTTCTTGCCGGCTTCAAGCACAACTTCGCCGCTGTCGGCGTCGACGAGATCGACCACCGCCTTGATGCCCTTCATGCGCTCGGCGTCGTAGGGAACGCGCCAGCCGTCTTTCACGCGGGTATAGGGAATGTGCTTGTAGAAGGTGCGCAGAATCTCTTCGCCATCCATGCCGAGCGCATAGAGCAACGAGGTGACCGGCAATTTGCGGCGACGGTCGATGCGCGCGTAGACGATATCCTTGGCGTCGAATTCAATATCGAGCCAGGAGCCGCGGTAAGGAATGATGCGCGCGGCGAACAAAAGCTTGCCGGACGAGTGCGACTTGCCCTTGTCGTGATCGAAGAACACGCCCGGAGAACGGTGCATCTGCGAAACGATGACGCGCTCGGTTCCGTTGACGACGAAGGTGCCGTTCATCGTCATAAAGGGCATGTCGCCCATGTAGACGTCCTGCTCCTTGATGTCGCGGACGGACTTGGCCTGCGTCTCGGGATCGACGTCGAACACGATCAGGCGCAGCGTCACCTTCAGCGGCGCGGCGTAAGTCATGCCG
>JANYDZ010000410.1 GCA_025363375.1 Hyphomicrobiales bacterium | reverse complement strand
TCTCTATGCCAACCCGCAACCACTGTCCAAACCCTATCCGCAGATCATGTTGGGTGGATCGGGCACCGGCCTGTTGCGCATCGCGGCCCGCGAAGCCTCGATCATCAATCTCATTCCGCCTACCGGTAACGGCAAGGATTTCGTCAATGATCCGGCCGCGACGCTGCGGCTTCATCACGCGCGCCGCCGCCTGCATGGTGGCGAAGACGCCGGTCTGGTTGACCTTGACGACATTTTCCCATGTCGCGAGATCGACATTTTCGATTCGTCCCGCGGGCTCGCTGAAGGGCGGGCCGCCGCTGATGCCCGCGTTGGCGCAGACGATGTCGATGCGGCCGTATTTCGCGGCGGCGGAATCGACGGTTTCGCGAATGCGCAGGGGTTCGCGCACGTCCAGCACGACGCCTTCGGCCTTGTAGCCGGCCTGCGCGAGGCGGCCCACCGCGCGCTCGAGATTCGCCGCGTCGATGTCGGCGAAGACGACCGTCGCGCCGTGCTCAGCAAAGCCTTCGGCCATCGCAAAGCCGAGTCCGCTCGCGGCGCCTGTGACGAAGGCGACCCTGCCCGTGAGATCGAAAAGCTTGCTCATTGGATGCGCCCTACATGTTCAGCCGGGGAATCGGACGCGGCTCGCCCGCCTCCCATTGTTCAAGCGCGTCATAGTCCGCGATGATTTTTTCATGCCGCGCCTTCAGCCAGTCGCGCGTCTGTATGTGCGTAAAAATATGAAACTCATTGTTGCGTATGGCCTCCAGCACGCGCCGGCCAACCTGATCGGGATGGGCGCCTTCGCGAATCACCGCGGGCGTCCGGTCAGGTCCGCTTTCGGGGCCGCCATAGGCGTCGGGACGATGCCGGGGCGAGCGATAAATGCCGGTGTCTACGGCTGCGGGCGCGAGCACGCTGACGCCGATGTTCGTGCCGACAAGATCGTTGCGCAGGCCTTCCGTCAACGCCGCCACCGCAAACTTCGTCGTTGCGTAAGCGGGGGTGCGCAAGGCCGCCGTTATCAGAAAGCCGCCGATGGACGCGGTGTTCACGATGTGCCCGCCCTCGCCATGTTTCCTGATGCGCGGCAGAAAACTGCGGATGCCGTGGATGACGCCGTAGAGGTTGACGCCGATGATCCAGTCCCATTCGGCCATGGATATATCCTCGACGGCTTTTTCAAAAATCAACACGCCCGCGTTGTTGCAGGCGACGTCGATGCGGCCGAATTCGGCTTCGACGCGCGCCGCCGCCGCCTCGACGCTTTCGGCCTTGCTCACGTCGGCTTCGAGCCCGATGGCGGCGCCTTGCAGCGCGCGCACTTCCTCGACGGCTGCTTCGAGCGGTTCGCGCCGCACGTCGAGCATCGCGACCTTCATGCCGGCGCGGGCGAACACGCGCGCCATGCCGAGGCCGATGCCCGAAGCGGCGCCTGTAACGACGGCGACGCGGCCTTTGAATTCCCGCACAGCGCAGCTCCCCACATGTTGCGCGTCAAGTATGGCGAACCACGCTCCCGAGGCAAGCGCGAAAAAACGCGATATTGTGCCCTGCGTGCGCGGTTGCTAGACTTCCTGCGGCGCGCGCCGCAGCGGAGAAAGCATGTCGCGGGAACTCCCGATCGTGATCATTGGATGCGGCTTTGGCGGCGTCGCGCTCGCCATTCGCCTGAAGCGCGCGGGCATCGAAAGTTTCGTCATACTTGAAAAGGCGCAAGACCTCGGCGGCGTGTGGCGCGACAACACCTATCCGGGATGCGCGTGCGACGTGCCTTCGCTCTATTATTCCTTCTCGTTCGAGCAGGACTATCCCTGGTCGGCCCATCACGCGCCTTACCATGAAATTCACGCGTACATGCGCCACTGCGCGCAAAAATACGGCGTGCTTCCGCACGCGCGCTTTGGCGTCGAGGCGGTCGGCGCGCGGTTTGATCCGTCGCGCGGAATCTGGCGCGTGGAAACGGCAAAGGGCGGGATCGTCGAGGCGCGCGCCCTTGTCTCGGCCGTCGGCATTTTTGGCGCGCCGAAGATGCCCGACATTCCGGGCATCGCGGATTTCAAAGGCGTCAGCTTTCACTCCTCGAACTGGCGCCACGACCAGGATCTCGCCGGCAAACGCGTCGCGGCGATCGGCGTTGGCGCGAGCGCCGTTCAATATGTGCCGCACGTGGCGAGCCAAGCCGCCAGGCTGCATGTTTTCCAGCGCACGCCGCAATATGTGCGCGAACGCCCCGACGGCGTGCCCGCCGACAAGCGCCAATGGTTTCACGACACGCGGCTCTGGCGGCGCCGCGAACGGCGCAAATTATGGGCGCAGTTCGAAGAGGGTTTCGACATGCGCCTCGATCCGGCGTTGCGGACGGAGCAGGAGCTGGCTTTTTTCGCCTATCTTGAAAGCCAGGTTCCCGATCCCGCCCTGCGGAAAAAGCTCACGCCGGACTATCCGTTGGGATGCAAGCGCGTGTTGGCTTCCAACGAGTTCTACCCGGCGCTGCGGCGCGACAATGTGGAACTGGTGACGGACGCCGTCGCGGAGATAGCGGCGACAGGCGTGCGCACGGCCGACGGGCGCGTGCGCGATGTCGACGCGATCATCTATTCCACAGGTTTCAAGCCCGCTGAATTTTTGTCGCAACTCAGGATCGAGGGCCTCGACGGCCGGACGCTGCCCGACGCGTGGAACGGCGAGCCCGAGGCTCATCTTGGCGCCTGCGTAAACGGCTTTCCGAATTTTTTCATGCTCTATGGGCCAAACACCAACGGCTCCGGCAGCATCATTTACATGCTGGAGGCGCAGGCCGAATTTATCGCGCTTTGCCTTGAAGAGACGCGCCGGCGCGGCGCCGATTTCGCGCAGCCCCGCGCGGAGGCG
>JANYDZ010000407.1 GCA_025363375.1 Hyphomicrobiales bacterium | reverse complement strand
CATCGCTCGCGGTCGCCGACGAGTTGAGTTCGCTTTCGACCAGCCGTCGCGCGCGCGACGCAAGGCACGAGAGCACTGTATCACGGAACTCCGGTTCGGTTCCGCGCAACGCCAGCACGACCGTGTCGGTGCTTAGCTTGTCGAGCAAAATCGAGAGCGCTTGCTTGGACAATTTTCCCACGTCGTCAAACGAGAAAATATACCGTCTGAGTTCGGCCGCTTCCTTCGGTTTGTGAACCTCGATCGCGCGCAGGATCGAATCGATTTCGACGGCTTCGTAGCTGTTCACGATTCCCGCGACCTTGACGACCAGCGATGAGCCGGCGGAAGCCGCCGGCGAGCCCAGGAGATCGCTTCGCAACGCTGCTTCCACGACCTCGCGGACTTGACCCGACGGTTCCGGGGGTGAAATCATCGCGCCAAGCAATTCCGCGCGTCTTTCGAGGGGAAACTCAGCGACGACGGCGGTCGCGAACTCCGCCTCCAGTTGCGCCATGATGTACGCCGCGATGCTGGATCGCTCCTTCTTCAGCATGCTCGCGACCGCCGCCGCGGGCATCCTTGAGATCATGGACCAAACCGGTTCGCTCGAATCGGCGGCAAGACCGGACAACGCCTCGGTCGCGGCGGCGGAGGAGAGCGATTCGCTGAACAACCGCCGCATTTCCTGGGCGCCGCCGGTCAATTGGGACCCGGCGCTCCAGGCAATGTTAAACTCTTCGAAGACCGCCTCGACGTCCCGCGCGGCAAGCGCGGGCAAGCCTGAAGCCGCGCGCGCGATGCGCCGCAGTTCGTCCTGATCGAAGTGCTTGATCAAGCGCCCGGCGCGTTCGCGGTCAAGCGCGAGCAGAATGGCCGCCACCTTGTCTCCCCCACGCATATGTTCAGCGCGACCTTCTTCGCGGAACTCCGCGCGATTTTCCCCGCTTGTCGGATTCATCCCTCAAGCCCCCGCGCCCACGATGATTTCCGTGAGCGTGACGCCGAATTTGGAATTGTCCTCGTCGATGACGACCATTTCTCCGCGGGCGATAATTTTGCCGTTGACGACAACGCTGACCGTCTCGCCCACGCGCTGGTCCAGCGTGATGACCGCGTTGCGCCCGAGCTTCATGAGAGCCGCGACCGGCATGGTTGTGGATCCCAGGATGACCTGCACGTTCACGGGGATGCCGAGTATCGCGTCGAGCGCGCCCAGCGGAGCGCCGTCCTGCTTCATTTGTTCGTCGGACTTCCGATCTCGCGCGGTTTCATCGACCATTTCATTCTCCAGGAGCGTCGGTTTTTTACAGTGGTGAATCTGACGGGTTCGCGCCGGGGTCGGTTTCAAGGCCGATCGATTCGCGTATCGCGAGCGCGTAACGACCGGATTCTTCTCCGAGCGCGCAATTGAAAAGCGGTTTGTCCCCGCAACAAAGCTTGATCATGTTGACGTCTATCGTGCGCAATTCGATCATTTGTCCCGCGGATAGATTCGCGATGGCGCGAAGCGTCATGGGAAACTCGTCGAGAAGCGCGTCCACGCGGATGGCGGTAGCGCCGACGCCCGCCTGCAGGCCCCGCGTCCATTTCACGTCATTGCCTGGTTTTTCCCGAATTGGTTCCGGCTGCAGGAAATGACGAATGGCCTGAATGAATTGCAGCGGCAACAAGATGGTCAACGCGCCGCCCGCCGGCGGCGTTCCAATCTCACAATGAATGGAAACCACGGGCGCGTCGCGCTTCGTGTTGATCGATTCCTCGGACACGACGGCGGTGGAGTCCAACTCGAAATCGGTTTCCAGAATTCCCGCGAACGCCAAATTCAGCGCCTCCGTCGCCCGACCGAAGTAAGCGGTCAGCAACGCCTGTTCGACCAACGACAAATGCTCGTCCGGCTCCACGTCCACGCCCGTGCCGAAGATCGACGAGATAATCGCGGTCATGCCCGCCCTGTCCAGCAAGAACAATGGAGGATGTTCCTGCGTGGAGCTCTTCGCGCGGGCGATGACGCAGCCGAGCGATTTCGACAATGTCTCGTTGAGCCGCGCGGCGAACAGGCCGCGAAAGGAAACCGGTTGGGACGCGCCGGTCCATAGGTTCGCTATCCCGCGCAGCGTGGCGCAAAATTTTTCGAAAACCGGTTCCAGAGCCGCCGCTCGTTCCACCGGGAACGACGATTGATCGAGTATGGCGTCCAGAGCCTTGTGTTCGCTTCGCGCCGAGTTCATCGCGGGTGACATCAGGCCGCGGCCTTTGCGGGCTCGCCCCCGGT
Organism: Hyphomicrobiales bacterium; assembly: GCA_025363375.1. GTDB lineage: Bacteria > Pseudomonadota > Alphaproteobacteria > Rhizobiales > Beijerinckiaceae > Terripilifer. Next base: position 25,700 of record JANYDZ010000407.1, on the reverse strand, counting down.
TGAGCCTGCGATCGTTTCGTTTTCGACCGCGTCGATCGTCGGGCGTTCCTTGGAGGGAATCGTCTTGCGCCCGAATTCGACGGCGACCTGGGGCATCGCGCCATTCATGAAGGCCAGCAGGGTTTGCTTGACGAGCGTGAAGAGGCGCAGCTGCTTTTGACGGATGACTTTTATCTTTTGCGCGATCGGCGATACGACGCCATAGGACAGAAATATTCCGGCGAATGTTCCCACCAGCGCGGCGCCGATCAGGCCGCCCAGCAACTGCGGCGATTGATCCAACGCGCCCATCGCGTGAATAATTCCCAACACCGCGGCGACAATGCCCAGCGCCGGCAAACCGTCGCCCACGGCGTTCAGCGCGTGAACAGGCTTGAAGCGGTCGTAGCTCAAGGTTTGAATTTCCTCGTCGAGCAACGCCTCGATCTCGTGCGTCTTCGCGTTGCCGATGATGATGAGCCGGCAATAGTCGCAGATGAAAGTGACGAGGTCCTTGTTTTTCATGAGGTTCGGGAACGCGTTGAATATCGGCGACTCCTGCGGATTGTCGAAGTGTCCTTCCACTTCGTTTCGCGATTTGCCGCGCAATTCCCTGAGCAGCGCGTGGAGCACGCTGAGCACATCGAGAAAGTCCCTCGGCGCCGGACTCCTGTCGAGCACGGCTTCGCCAATAGCCTTGCCGCAATCCTTGATCGTGGACAATGGATTGGCCACGATGAAAGTGCCCAGCGAGGCGCCGCAAATGATGACGAATTCGAAGGGCTGGACAAGCACGTCCAAATGCCCGCCCAAGGCCGCGTACCCGCCAAGCATGCACCCCAAAGCGACGACCAGTCCAATCGCGAAATTCAAGGATTTTGCCTCATGAGTGTTTGACCGGGAGAGCGACGGTCCGGGAAGCGGCACAATGGCCTCGTCATTCTTGCGCCTGGCTTTCGACGTTTCGGCAAGTCCTGCGCAAGCATGGCGTTGCCCTTCTTGGCGACGGCGTCCTTCGGATGCGCGGGCTACGGCGTCGAGAGGTTTGCATGCAATCGAGCCTATACGTTTCTCTTTCCGGACAGGTCGCGCGGGAGCGTCGGCTGGCCACGGTCGCGCACAACGTCGCCAACATGAACACGGCTGGATTTCGCGCCACGGGAATTGGTTTTGCCGCCGAACTGGGCAGGACCGGCGACGTCGTCACCGCGTTCGCGTCGAGCGGCCCCGAGTATATTTCCCGGCGCGCGGGCGGCGTCGCCAAGACAGACAACGCGCTGGATCTGGCGGTGCAGGGCAACGGCTGGTTCAGCGTGAAAAACGAGAACGGGGTCGCCTACACGCGGGACGGTCGCATGAGGATCGCGGAAACCGGGGCGCTGGAAACAGTGACCGGTTCGGCCGTGCTCGACGCGGGAGGGGCGCCCATTGTGCTTGACCCCGCCGCGGGCGCCCCGCAAGTCGCGCAAGACGGAATGATCACTCAGGGCGGCAAGCAGGTGAGCGCGATTGGCCTGTTCGAAATCGATCCGGGCGCCTCGCTCGCCCGCGCGGGCGGCTCGGCGGTTGTGCCCTCGACCGCCCCAGCCGCGATTCTCGACTTCGCCAAAAACGGGGTTCTTCAGGGTTTCGTGGAGAGCTCGAACGTCGATCCCATTCTGGAAATGACGAAGATGATTGCGCTCAGCCGGGAATTCGAAGCTATCAACACCTCGATCTCCCTGTCGGAGACATCGTTGCACGAGGCGATCAAAACGCTCGCAAGCGGCGCGTGAAAGAGATGGCCGAGGGAAGCTTTCGCATGAACAGCCTGTCCCGCTTCGAAGAAGCTTTAAGGCTGGGGCGCGCCCGCATCAGTCCGGTGGAGGTCAGCGGGACCGTATCGGACGTGACGATGTCGCACTATGGCGTCGCCGGACTATCGCCATTCCTGAAGCTCGGCGACTGCGTGCGCATCGAGGTCGGCGACAATCGGCACGTTGGCGAGGTGGTTCGAATCGACAATCGCTTCGCGACGGTGAAGCCTTTCGACATGCGCGGCGACGCGGCCTTGGGTATGCGGGTCCGCCGTTCCGAACGATTGACGATATTTCCGCACAGCTCCTGGCGCGGAAGATCGATCGACGCTCTGTGCCGGCCCCTCGACGACGGCGCGCCTCTCGAGACAGGGGAAAGGGAAATGTCGCTTGAAGCGGAGGCGCCGCCTTCGCTGCGCCGATCCCGCGTCGTCTCGCCGATCAAGACGGGCGTGCGCATCCTCGACATCTTCACTCCGCTTTGCGCGGGACAGAGAATCGGCATTTTCGCGGGTTCGGGAATTGGAAAATCGTCGCTCGTCGCGATGTTGGCGAACGGTTCTGGATTCGACACCGTCGTGGTCGCGTTGGTGGGCGAGCGCGGCAGAGAAGTACGCGAATTCATCGACGAGACATTGGCGAAGTCGAGACAAAAGGCGGTTCTGGTCGTCGCCACAGGCGACGAAAGTCCAATGATGCGAAGGCTGTGTCCCAAGGCGGCCGTCACCATCGCCGAATATTTTCGGGACCAAGGCGAGTCGGTGCTCCTCATCATCGATTCCATAACCAGATTCGCGCATGCGTCCCGTGAAGTTTTTCTGTCGGCCGGCGAAGCGCCGGTGGCGCGCGGATATCCGCCCGGCGTTTTCAGCGAACTCCCACGATTGCTCGAAAGAGCAGGCCCCGGAGTCGAAAATAGCGGCAAAATCACAGGCGTTTTCTCGGTTCTCATCGACGGGGACGATCAAAACGATCCAATTGCCGACGCGATTCGCGGCACTCTCGATGGACATATCGTGCTGGACCGCGCGATCGCCGATCAGGGGCGTTTTCCCGCCGTCAATATTGCGTCCTCGATCTCGCGACTGTCGCGGTTCGTCTGGACGCCGCAACAAAGCAAGCTCGTCGCCAAGCTGCGCGCCTTGATCGCGAGATACGAGGAAACGCGCGATCTCAGATTGATCGGCGGCTATAGCCCGGGCTCCGACGCGTTTGTCGATCGCGCCATAAAACTGGTCCCGCGGATCTACGAGGCGATGCATCAATCGCTCACGGATACCTGCAGCGACGACGCTTTTCAGGAGCTGGCGCGCGCGCTGACGCGCGAGGATGAACAAGACGCCGTCGAAATACCGACGCCTTGAACCAGTTGGAGGCGGCATGCCTGTTTTATCGTACGACAAAGGGGCGCGAATGCTGAAATCGCGATGGCGTCCACGATCCCTGGAGGACTTGTCGCTCGTAAGCATGGGCGTCGCCGTCGCGTTTTCATCCGCTGCTTTCGCAGTCTACATGCTCGCCAGCGATATCGTCGAGCCGCGTGTCGGAGGATTGGAGCATCTTGGCATATTCGCCAGGCCAAAGACCCTGGCGTTTGCTTCCAGGACGCAGAAGACTATTCCGGATCGGTCGAAACCGCCGACGATCGACGATCCACTCGTCGATCCCATGCCGGTTGGAACAATCCCGGGCGGCGTTGCGACGCCATATAGCGCCTCAAAATCCTTTCAAATCATCCCAACCCTGGACGACCGCGTCTGGATCGAGACCAACTCCGGCGGTTTCGTGCGCGTCGGCAAAGGCGATTATCTCGCCGCCTTCGGTCGGATCAAATCCATCGAGCGGAACGGACGGCAATTGATCGTCGTTTCAGATCCAGGCGCGCGAATCGCGAGCGCCAACCCGGACGAGCAAAACAATGAGCGTCGCTCACCCGCCGCGCTCGCGCCACGCAAATCGATCTTCGATCTGGACTCCAGGAAATGAAGGCGCAAAATCGCATTCTTATTTTTCCCCCTCAGGGACGCCTCAAGACATCGTCAAATTGACACAGGCCGGAGCGCGTGGAATTCGGCGGCGGGCTGGATCATGGGGTCATTTGCGCGGCAAGGTTTCGGCCGGGCGTGTTGACCGCGATGGAGGAGAATCGAGGCGCCTGTCGCAAGCATCCGTGCGACATAACCGCCGCGCGGCGCCGCCGAATTCACCCGTAGCCTTTCGCGGTGCCTATGATCACGCAACCAGCCACGATCAGCAGCGTGCCGACTAGAAATAATGCCGCCAAAAATAGGCCCAGGACGAAGTGCGGGCCAGCGCTTGCCGGCCTGGACTCTATTGGATTGGCGTCCCTTGCGCCCGTCACTTCATTCGGGAACCACAGCGGTTGCACGACTATATTGACGACTGCAAAGGCTGCGAGGCAAGCCGCGCCGATGGCGATGAGAAGTACCGGCAGGCTCATATCCGTTCTCTCTGTTGGCGCTCCGCGCGATTGTCAATTCGTGCCCACGGTGAACAGGGGCAGCCAGCGCCCGAGCAGCAGAACCGAAAACCACAGTAAGAGCGATACGCCGGCCAGGGCGCGCGCCGCCAGGGGCGTATCTTCGCCGGGTCCCAACAGCGATACTTTGCGATGTTCCCATAAGGTGAAGGCCAGCGCGTTGAGGCCCGCCAGAACGATCAACCACATCTTCAAATGAAACGCGCTGTTCTCCCAGTACATTGCTGGAGCGCTGGTAAAAAACAGCCAGCCGGAGGCCGCGTTGATCAGAAAGCCCGCGAGCGCGAAGGGCAGGAAAGCCAACGCCGCGCCGACGGAAATTTGCTTGTAGAAACCCATCAACCGGAGGTCGACGACGAGCATCGATCCGAATAGCAAACACAGGCCGATAAAATGCATGGATTCGCCGAATGCAAACATCCAGACGCTGTCGCGCACCATGGGTCCGGGCCAGCATTGTTTGAACCATTCCAGCATCGCGACTTCGCGCTCGCTCATCTTGCATGCCCGTATTTGTTACAAGTCCGTATTTGAATGCATTTTGGCGTCGCGCGCGGGACGGCGCGGGACCTATTGTCGGATTACGCTGGTGGCGGAGGTTGCGTATACCCAACCAACCGACCGGCCACAATGGCGGTCAACCAGAAGATATCGATGAGAAAAGCCATCAAGCGCATGGCGCGGGGTACAACCTCGACCGCGGTCCCGCGCCCATCGGGGTCGGGCACGGGTTCGACGCTGGCGAGCGCTTTTTGCATGACCCGCATGGACACCACGGCCATGACGATGACGATCATCTTGATCCAGAACGCGACGGTGATCATCTCGCGCCGCGGCTGGCCCATGAGCAGGATCAGCCCGGACGCGAAATTAATGTAGAAGCCCCACCAGGCCAACCGCATAAGTCGATTGATCTGCGACGCCTGCGCGCCCCGCATGAAACCGAATACGCGCACGCTCACCATCATGCAGATGCCGACGACGATCGCCATGCCGATGGAATGCACGCCGAGCAGCACGTAAAATGTCGCGAATGGTTGAGCGATGAAATCGCCTTCTCGAATCCAAGTGGCGAATTCGGTTTCCTCGAACCAGGCTAGCCAACGCCAGATCATCGGACCTCCCAAATGCTGTCATCATAGTGTTGGCGCGGCACCATCGAACGGAACCCGATCGATGGACCGCGCGACTTGAGCAATTCCAAAGCACAACATCCGCCTGAGGGCGAACTTGTCAATGCCATTGGGAAATCCAGACCTGTCCAATAGGAGGCGGGATCTGATTTTGACGCGAATGACGATGGCGGCTTGCCGCCGGGTGGCGGAACTTGAAGACATCGTTCCTGGCGGGGGCGACCCGGAGCGCCGCACACGATGCGATGGAGCGCACGAAGGTCGGTTGATGAAAAGCTTACGCTGGCCTGAGCCTTGTGAATGTTTTGATCCGGCGGACCGGGTTCTGGACACGGCGTTCCATCAATGCGAAAAATTATCCCGATCAAAGGCTCCGCTCGTTCGGAACGCCAGGGGGATTTCCATGCGTCATTCAAAAACTCTCATCGACCGCCGCGCGGCCGTCGCCGCCCTGACGGGTGGTCTGCTGGCTGCCCAGGCGGCTTCTTCGCGCTTGACCGCGCAGGAGAGGCGGAAGGCGTCGCCGCCGGTACTCGTGACCTCAATCGGGCAGAGCCTCGATGGTTTTCAAGTTCAGCTCGCGGTCAAACGCGCCGGAATCGCTTTCGAATATGACGCGCACGCGGAGCCCGCCGCGCTCGCCAACGTCAAGACTGTCTTTTTGGCGGTGGGCGCCAGCCTCAAGGGATTTGGCGACGCCGGCATTACCATCAAGGATGAGCTTGCGCGGACCACGCATCTGCTCGACGAGGCGAAAAAACGCGATATATTTGTCGTCGTGCTGCACGTAGGCGGCGAGGAGCGGCGCGATGCGCTGTCAAATCAGCTCATCGAACTCGCGGCGCCCCGCGCCAACCTGCTGATCGTCCGCAGCGACAGCGACGCGGACGGCATGTTCGCCAACATCGCCAGGGCCGGCAAAATTCCGGTGGCCGTGATCGACAACGTCGTCGAGCTTCGCGGGCCGCTGAAGGAACTTTTCGCCGGCGGCGCATGACGCCGGATTTTTCGTTTTTTCCCGCGCCGGGCGCGCATATTCGCGATGGGAGATTGCTCGCGGTCGTGTTGCTGGCGCTGTTCCTTTGCATCGCCTGGCTCGGCGTTGCCGCGTGGTTTCATCGCCGCAATTTGCGCGCGGCGCCGGTCCGCATTCACGTCGCGGGAACGCGTGGAAAAACCACGGTAACGCGCATGATCGCCGCAGGATTGCGGGCCGGGGGAATGCGCGTTCTGGCGAAAACCACCGGCTCGGAACCGCGCCTGGTGTTGCCGGATGGAAGCGAGGCCGCCTGGCCCCGACGCGGGCTGGCGGCGGTGCGGGAACAGGCGCGGTTTTTCAGGCAGGCGGCCCGGCTTCGCGTTGACGCCGTTGTTGTGGAATGCATGGCGATCCAGCCTGAGATGATACACGTGAGCGAAACGCAACTGGTGCGCGCGACAACAACGGTCATCACCAACGCGCGCCCGGATCATTTCGAAGACTTGGGGGAGGCGGATAACGCCATGGCCGACGCGCTCGTCTGGGCGACGCCCGAAGGTGGGCGCATGATCGTCGCCAGCGAGGCGGCTTCGCCCGGATTGCGCGCGCGCGCCGAAGCCCGTCGATGCCGCATGACGATCGTCGAAACGGCCTCGCTCGATGTTGACGAGGCCAATCGCGCATTGGCGCTCGCGGCTTGCGCGGCGCATGGCGTCCAAAATGAAATCGCCGCGCGCGCCATCGATTGCATGACGGGCGATCCCGGTCAATTTTTTGTAAAGCGCCTCGTCGTCAACGGCCGCGCCGTCCGCTTCGCCAACGCGTTCGCCTGCAATGATGTCGCCTCGTTTGAATTGCTATGGAAGGCGTCGCCTATGGGCGAGGCCTCGGTCGTTCTATTCAACGCGCGCGGCGACAGGCCGCTGCGTACGCGAAAGTTTTTCGAATTCCTCGCGGCGCTGCATCCAGCGCCGCGCGTTCTCGTCGCCGGCGATCGTTCCGCTTTGCGGCTTGCGCGCCGGGCCGGGTTCGCCAGCGACGCCGTCAGGCGGTTGCGCGCGGGCGCGGCTGACGCCGCACTCGCCGAAGCCGCTGATTTCGCAGGCGAAAGCCGCGCAATCTGGGGAGTAGGCAATTTCCAGGGCATCGGAGCGGCCATTGTCGATGAAGTGAATAAGCGTGCGCTCTCATGCTGACGGCTTCTCTCATCATCGGCGTTGTCGTCAGCCTGGCGCTTGTCGAACTCCTGGGGCTTTCCGCTGGCGGCGTTATCGTCCCCGGCTACGTGGCGTTGCTGCTGGATCGCCCCGCCGCGCTCGCGGGCTTCATGCTCGTGGCGTTCGCGAGTTTCGGGCTCGTGCGCCTGTCTGGCAACTGGCTTATGCTGTATGGCAATCGCCGATTTTCCATAGCGATCCTGGCGGGAATGACGCTTAGCGTCGGCGCGCAAAATCTGGCGCCGGGCCTCGCGCCAACTTGGCTCGATTGGGCTGGCCTTGGCTTCATTGTGCCGGGACTGCTGGCGCACCAGTTCATTCGACAGGGCGTCTGGCCGACGCTGGCGATGTTGGCGATCGCCGCGTCCATTGTGCGAATTATTTTGCTCGTCGTGGCGCGCTGGGCATGACGCATCCTGTCGCAATGAGGCCATATGCGACTGCGCGGATCCGCCCTGGGTGGCTCGCGTCGCTGGCGTGCGCCGCGATTGTTTCGTGGTTGCTTTCCGAGGCCGCCGCGCCGCGCGTCCCACATCCACACTTCGCTGAAATGCTCGCCGCCGCGCGCGTCGTGCAATCGGCGGCGATTGTGCTGCGCGCGGAAAAAGAAAAGCGCGGATTAATGCCGTCGACCGACATCGATCCCAACCGCACCGGCATGATCGGCGCCGAATTCAGCGCGCTGACCACGACGCTTGGCGATCTGGCTTCCAAACGCACCGCTACGAATCCCGATGTCGCCGCCTATCTGGTGCGTGAACTGGACGCGCTCAAGCTCGCCCCAGGAACGCCCGTTGTGATTGTCGTCTCGGGCTCGTTTGTGGGAGCCAATATAGCGGCCATCGCGGCGACGGAGGCGGCGGGACTGAAGCCTGTCGTCATCGCCTCGCTGAGCGCTTCGATGTTCGGCGCCAACGATCCCGCGTTCAACTGGCTCGACATGCACGCGGCGCTTCGCGCGCGCGGCCTGATCCAGACGAATGTGACCGCGGCCGCGCTTGGCGGCGAAAACGGCGTCGCCTCCGGCATGGATCGCGCGGCCGTAGCCGCGCTGCGCGCCTCTGCGGCAACCAGCGCCGTGCCGCTCGTCGAGGAAAGCCCGCTCGCCCCGCTCATCGACGCGCTGCTCGCGCACGTAACGCGCGGCGTCGGCGAAGGCGCGCGCGCGGGCGCCGTCATCAATGTCGGCGCGGCGTTGATCGGGTTGGGAACCTGCCGGGAATCCTATGAGCTGCCGCCGGGCCTGCTGCCCGCGGCCGCCTGCCACGATGGAATTCCAGGCCTCGCCATGCGACTAGCGCAAGCCGGCGCGCCAATGCTAAACGTGATCAACTTCAGACGCCTGGCGATCGAGCACGGATTGCCATTCGACCCGAGGCCATCGCCGACGCCGGGAAACAATGTCGCGATCTACAGTGTGACGCGCGGCGCGAAATAAAGCGGAACCCCAAGCTGGGCGGAACCCCAAGAGGGCAAGATGATCTTTGGATTGCACCCGGGCGTCATATTCGTCGTCGCGCTGGGGTTGTTTTTGCTGCTGCGCGTGGCGCGGCGCTGGAGCCTGCCGGCGGCGTTTCTCGCGGCCTCCGTCGTCGCTGCTTTCATAGGCGATTTTGGTTTTCCGTTTCGTCATCTCGTCGAAGGCGGCTTCGGGTTCATCAATCTCATTCTGGCGCTGTTTGCCGGCGCCTTCTTCGGCCACATGATGCGCGCGAGCGGCGCGGCGGAAGCCGCCGCCGCGGGCTTTGTGAAATGTGTGGGCGGGCTCGTGCCGCCTGTTCTGGCGCTCGCGGGTTTGCCGATTTTCATCGTCGGCATGTTCGTAGGACTCTCGGGTGTCGCAGTGCTCGCGGCTGGCGTCTTTGCCGTGCCGGCGTTGCGCCGCGTCGGCTTTGACGACCCGGCGAACGCCGCCTTCATAGCCGTGATGGCGACCGCGGGCATGATCGCGCCGCCTATGAATGTTCCAGCTATGCTGCTTGCCGACGGCGTCAACATGCCTTGGACCGGCGTCACCGGCGCGTTGCTGGCCTTGTCGCTGCCGCTCGCCATCGCCGCGCTCGTGTGGTTCGGTCATTGGCGGGGGCCAACGCTGCCGCCGACCGCGCCGGACGAGAACGCAAGCCTGTGCTCATGCCTGCTCGGCCTCGCGCCATTTGCGCTGATGGTGGCGATCTGGCTGTCGGCGCGCCTGTTCCCAACAATGATCGTTGATCCCGCGAGCCCCCTTGTTCTCGTGATCGGTGGACTTGTCGCGGCGCCGATGACTTCGCGAGCCGGATTTCGCGGCGCGGTTTATTCGACTTTCACCGGCACGCCGTTGCTGTTGGGCGCTGTGCTCGTCGCCGTTGGCGTTGTCGTGCAAATCATGACTTTGACCGGCGTGCGCGGCTGGCTTGTGGTCAGCACCCTGTCGCTCGACGCGCCATGGATCTATCCCGGCTTGCTGGTGGGCATGCCGCTCGTTGGCGGCACGCTGACATCAATGGCCGTCGCCGACGTTGTCGGCGTGCCCGCCGCCTTCTCGTTCATCGGACAGGACATGATCATCAACGTCGCCGCGCTCTCGGGCATTGCCGCGTTGGCGGAATTTGTGCCGCCGACTTCAGTTGCCGCGGCGCTTGCTTGCCATGTGGTCGGCGGCGGCTCCGTCGGTCAGGTGTTTCGGCGGGCATGGCCGCCGATGCTTGTGTTGGCCGCGGCCGCGCTGTTGATGCTGCTGTTTGCAAAAAATCTGGCGGGGATTTTGACGTGAGTGGAAATTTGGTCCAGCCGCCGTCTCACTCCTTCGGCGGCGGCTTCAGGAAGGCGCCCAACCCCTTTTCAATCACGTCCTTGTACGATGGCATGTTGTCGACGACAACCGGAGCTTCGGGGTGCAATTCGTTGTATGCGTTGATGACTTCCTCAATCGCAACAAGATGACGCGCGACGCGCAGGTGCAACGGCCAGCCGGCGTCGTCGAACTTGGCGAAAGTGCGCCCCAGTTTTGTCGCGCGCACGTAGTTCTCGTCCTTTCCGCCAACGACGAGCGCCTCGCTGGTGCGTCCGCGAAAGCGGCCCATGGCGGGGTTGGCGGTTTCCGCAAGCAGGGATTGCGCGTGAGCATGATCGCCAAACTCGCGATGGCTCAGTCCGTGCAAATTTTTCGGCGAGGCGGCAAGGCCCATGGGAATGCGCCGCGCCTGAATCATTGACTGCGCGGTCGCCGCGGTCTCGAATGTGTTCTCGTGCGCGACCATCATGTTGATGACGGGATATTCCGGCTGCGCCTCGTGCAGATCGAAAACAAGCGCCGATGTCTTGGCGATCCGCGTGAGCGCGTGGCTGACGCGCGCGGTGAGCCAGCCCGTCTCGGAGCCGGGATGATTGCGGTTGAGGTTGCGCGTTTCGTGGCCGATCATGTTCTCGCGGCTCGGCATGTGCGTGAACACATCGGGGTCCGGCCATTGATCGACGGGATTGGTAAGACGCATGCCGACGCGGAACCAGCGCGGCCCGGCGGGCGTATTGATTGTGATTGCATGGAGGTAGGCCTCCATGGGATCGGTGTGAGTAAAGCCGCTGCGATTGGCTTGCGGCACGACGATGAGCTTGCCCTGACTGACGGTGGCGTTCTCGATCAGCAGCACGGCGGCGAGCAGGCCCGCGATCTCTTGCGGATGGGTGCCGCCGATGATGGTGATGGCGGCGCCGGCCTTGTCGGAACCAAGTTCATAGACAGGCGTATCGCCGGGACTATTCGCGAGCGTGGGATTGAAGGCGCTCAACATCATTTGCGCGGTGACGCCGGGGCCTGACACGATGGGCTCGGCCTCGCGCATGGCGAGGAAGATGCGCGCCGAGGCGACAGTCACAAGAAGCGCGGCAAGCGACAGGCCGAGCGCCGTCTTGTTGGCGCGAAAAAAATCGCCAGGGGGCGTCACTTCACGCCCGCCGCGCGCAGAATAAAAGGAATAAAGACGAGAAAAGCGAAGAATTGCGCGCGGCGGTCTTTCTCGCGCCAGAGTACGAGCGCCATCATCACAGCGACGAAGAGCGCGAGCAGCCGGTAGGCGAACATGATCGAGAGTTCGGCGGTGGACATAGGGTTCCCCGTGCGCGCTTCACCCGCGATATTTGGGATCGACCAGCTTGCCCAGCGATTTGTCGATATAGGGCACATCCTGCATTAATTGCGCGCCGGGCTCCTTGTTCATGTTGAGGCGCACAGTCGGCATCACCCATGGCTCCAGGAACATGACGGGATCCTCGACGATGGTTTCGACCGTGAGCACATCGCCGTTGCGCGTCAGCTTTTCGGTCACCACCATTTCGTTGCTGTGGATATAGCCGGGCCAGTCGAGCCACGTCTGGTCGGTGAAGCCCATCGAAGTCACGACCAGCGTATCGCCTTTCCAGCAGCCGACGGAAAGTCCGTTGACGGTCTGGTCGTATTTCAACACTGGATCGTGTTCGCGGCAGTCGGTCGGGATGGACCGAAACGTATTGCGGTTCTCGTAGAGGAAGAACATCTGGCCGCCAATTTGCGCGATCTGGTTCGGCGCGCCCATTCGCGGCACGCCCAGCGGCATGTTTTTCCATTCCGGATCGGCGTATTTCTCGTAGTCGCCGCCGGCGTTCGCGTAGAGGTCGTGCATGCGCACCTCTTCCCAAAACTGCGGCTTGTAGGCGGGTTTGCTGACGCGGCCACGATGCTGCACGCCGCAATCCTGTTCAAAGGTTATCCACTTTTGCGCGCCCTTGGCTCCGTTGGCGGCAAACCGTTCAGTCTTGTCGTTGCCGATGACGAAAGCGTCGATCCTCTCGCCGCACAGGGCCGATTTAGCCGGCGGCGGCGGGGCGCCGGGAATCCAGATGCCGTTCAAATCCAGGCGCGCGGCCGCCGCCGGCGCGGGAGCCTGCGCCCCGACGGGAGCGGCGCCCGCCAGCAGGGCGGCTGTTGCCACGGCCGCGACTATCGCGAAAGATATTTTCATGCGGGGTCTCCTGTAATCGGCGCGGGGCGCGGGGTCTCAATTACCGGGAATTTCGCCGTTCGGATTCTCGGGAAAGCCGACACGCACGAACTTGCCGTCGGGAAACGTAAACGCGTTGGTGAAGCCAAGCTTCGCGCCCGAGCGGTCTGGACAAATGTCCACCGAGTAGGTTTCGCCGATTTGAAACAACCGCCGGTCGCTGAGGCCAAGACGGCGCAGACCATTGGGGCCAACTGTTTCGGTGGACCACGTTTCGACGGTTCCATCTTCCTTCGTCACTTCAAAGTGGAACCATGCATGCGGGTTCTGCCAGTCCACCTTGAGCAGTCTGCCCTTGATGACGACGTTCTTCGTCACGTCGAATTGCGCCTGCACGGCGTGGTGGGCAAACGCGGGAGAGCCCGCCGCGAGCCCGAGGGCGAGAACTCCGCCGAATATCGAATATTTTAACATGGGAGTCTCCTTGAGATGGGGCTTGTGCGCCAGAGTCCGGGCCAGCGCGCTTTCGAATTCATTGCGCCTTCGCAAGCAATTCGGGTTCGGGAAAAATAGTGTATGGATTGTTCCAGCCCTCGCTGACCTTGAGGTCGAGCACTTTCTGGCCCTCAAGTTCGTAGACGATGAATTCCGGCCAGAACGTGCCGTTGTGGAATTTGTCGAGGGACTTGTCGCCATACGCAGCCAGATTTTTGGCCTCGTTGGTGTCGCCTTCGCCGGTGCGCCAACCTGAATATTTCGCCACGATGGACTTCGGCCCGCCGCCGCTCGGAAGCGTAAGCTTCGCCTCGATGGAAGCCAAGCGCTTGTTGGCGTCGAGCGTGCCCTTGTAGGTCTGGCCGTTAATCTCGACTGTGAAGAACAGGCGGCCATTCTCCTCGCCCTTCGACCATTTGACGTCGCAGGCCTTGACCTCCGCCGTCATGCACTTTTTCGCGGCGGCGAAGGCGACATGGGAGATGAACATGTGCGGCTGCAGCCACAAAAGGTCGGCGCGCAATTTCGCCATGGAATCGGCGGGCGCCGTCTTCAGTTTCCTGATCACTCCGAGCTTTGCCTTTTCCTCGTACCAGGTCTCATCCCAGGCGCGGTTCCCCTTGACCACGCGGATCGTGCGCGGCGCGTTGGCGCCCTGAAAATCCAACCGCGAGGCCCATAATTGCTGATGGGCGTTGTAAACATAACGGCTGACGGGAACCGCCGCCCCCAAGGTTGGCGCTTCAAGGTCGACCATCGTGCCCGCGCCGACATATTCATAATTGTTCATCTGCCCGATCTGCTGGGCGATGGCGCGCACGAGGCCATGCGCCAGCGCGGCCTCTGCTATGGATTTGTCGATGTCCTTGATCGGGGTCTGCGAACCACATTGTGGACAGGGACCTTGCGCGACAGCCGCGCCGCTCGCCACGGCGACAAGAAGAGCGCCAAAAAAACCGCCCTTGAACATGACCTTCATCGTTCCTCCATTGGCGTAGCGCATTGCCGTCGATCCAAATCTATTTGAAAGGCGCAAATCGCGTCAAGGGCGGCTGCGGCTATTGGGCCGTTCAAGGCTTGGGCGCGTCCTGCGAAGTCGTATACCGGGCGTGGCAGGAATCGCAGGCGGCGCGCAGCTTCGCGCCCGCGGTTTTGAAAGCGTCCATGTTCGCCGCTTTGCTGGCGTCGAGGGCGATGTTGGCCGCGGCCTGCGTGGTCTCGTAGAAAGCCTCAAAATCCTCCCATATTTTTATCGAAGCCGCTGTTGGCGTTGGCCAGTCATTGGCCAGGGGCGCGCCTGGTTTCGTTTGCGGCGGAAAAAGATGCGTGAACGCCGACAGCAACGAACTGATCGTATAGGCGTTGTCTCGCAGGGTTTTCAGGAAGGTCTCCCTGCCGCCGAGCGCGAAGTCGATCGCCATCATGTTCGCCTCCACCTCGGTCATGAGCAACTGACGCGCCAGGACGACATCGCCAGCGTGCTTGTCGCCGGTAAGGCCGGCTTCCTGAGCGCAAACGGCCCCGACATACATAGCGAATGAACCTGCCAGCAAACCGGCGCGCGCAAGTCTGGGTTTCATTGTTGCCTCTCAGCGGCGCGGCTCAAGGTTGGTGAACTCGCCATTGCCCCGAAACACCGCCCAGGTGCCGGCGAGCGGCTCTTGCCCGACGCCGGGTTTGGAATAATCGCAGACGCCTTCAGGGAAAATCCGCCGCATTGCCGCGAGCTGCTCCGCCGTCGGGCTGGTTTTGTAGTCGGCGCCGTCGACAGGTTTCAACTGACACTTGAAGACATCGTCCGTCGCGGGGCCGCCGGCCGCCAACCGCGCGTCGCCCGCGAAAGGAAACAGCTTTACGCAGCGCGCGGCGTCCGTGACCTTGTCGATCGCGCCAACCAGCGCGCCGGCGGAGGTTGGATAACAGGCGTCGACGAGTTCCGCTGGCCTGTTCGCCGCCACTTTTTTCGCCATGGGTTGGTCGCTCTTGTCGCCCGCGACATTGGTCAGCCATTTGTCGAGCAGCGCGAGCCCCTCGCCGGAAACGCGCGTCAGCGGCGAGCCATATGTGCGGGTATCGGCCTGCACGCGCCCGAGGCTCGCGACAGTCATGATCACGTGGTTCGCCGCGTCCCCGTTGGCTTTCAGCAGACGCGCGCGCATGACGGCGCTGTGATAGCCGTCGTGCACGTCGATGTTGGCGTCGCCGACGCCGACGGGATCGCCATCCACATAGGAGCGGATATCGACGATCGGAATCGACGCAAGGCCGCCATTCGCATTGTTGACGCGGCCGCTCGCGTAAGCGCGCCGCAAGGCGACGGGATCGGCGACCATGCGTTTGGGCGCAACCTTGCCATTGACGTCGAAGCCCCCTATCCGGGCGTTGAGATCAAGGAACTGATCGAAACTGATTTTCTTTTCGTTCAGCGCGGCAAGGCCATATTGCACGCCGACATTGTCGAAAGGATTGCGCGCGAAGCCCGTCGCCGGATCGACGCCGAATATGTTGGCCAGATTGTCCTGATAGGTGCAACGGACGCCCTTGGCCTTCAAAGCGGGATCGTTGGCGACGAGGTCGGTCACCGCGGCGTCGCACCACTCGGGACGCGCGTTGGGATAACGCGCGCCGTTGCTGATGCAATAGCCCCAATATTTGCCGGCGGCGGCGCCCTTCTGCTCGTTGGTCCATTTTTCACCGGCGCCGTCGGTCGCCTTGCCGATCAATTCGCAATCATACAAAGGCTGCAGAAATGACATGACATCAGGGTAGGAACGCGCCGGCATGATGCCGTCGAGCAGACCCGGGTAGTTGTTGCCGATAAGATGTTGCTGCATCGAGCCGCCGGAGGCGCCGTGACCGATCGTGAACTGGGGCCGGCCGAATTTCTTGACGAAATATTCCTTGATTTTGGCGACTGTCTCGGCGGATTTCACATCGTCGTTGTTGGTTCCCATTACATTGAGAGAGCCGGTCGCCACGGCGTAGCCGCGCGCAATGAAATAATCGGCGAGACCGCCGCCCATATCCTCCATGAAGAATTTAGCGTCGGTGCCCGTCATGGCGCCGAGGCCGCGGCCCATGTGGTAATTGGCCTGCACGCCGCCGCCGAAACTGTAGATGAGTTTTCCATTCCAGGCGGAGCCCGGCGAAGCCGCCGCGGGCGAAGGCTGCGGACCCGCGGCGGGATCGTGCAGGATGTTGATGAGATAGGCCGAGCGGTTGATGACGCCCTTCTCCTGCCGCACGATGAGCGGCGCTTCGACGCCTTCGGAGGTTTTCGTCGCGCCGATGTCGTTGGGACGCGCGGCGGCTGGATCGAACGGCTTCCATTCGCCGCCGCGGTTGCGGTAGAAATAATCGACGCGCGGCGGCGCGGCGCAGCTGCCGTCTTTCGCAGGCTGCAACCTGAAATTCTCGTTCTCGCAAAGGAACGGCGTTTGCTGCGGGCCGGCAAACAAGGTGCCGTTTATGGGGTGATTTTTCAGCGTCAGCGCGGCCTCCTTGCCCGCCGCTTTAGCGACAAGCGCGTTGTCGCCGTCTTTCAAACCGCCGACGAGTCCGACCCATCCGCCTTTCGGATCGGGCTTGAAGACCGCCGATACATCGGAGCCGCCGAGCCAGACATTTGGCGGCGTATCCGATCCCAACACCCGTACAAGCGCATCGCCGCCACTGACGAGTTCCGGGCGCGAGGAGAGAACTTCGATTTTCAGGCTGGAGATTGTTTGCGCAAAGGCCGGAAGGCCGGCGGTGACCGCCGCAAAAACAGTGGCCGCGCGCAGGAATTTAATGGTCATCAATGCCTCCCGGATATCCCGATTGCGGGTTCATTTTCCTGAAGCTAGGGGAACTATGGTTTAAGGGCAACAGAAGTCATCCAGAAGTCATCCGGGTGGCGCCCTGGCCTTCTCCCGCGGGCGGGAGAAAGGTCCATTCACGGGCGTCGCGCCCCACCACCCAGCGCCCGAAACAACGCCTCCAGGTCGGCGCGCAGAATCGTCTGATACAAACGCGCGTCTGGCTTTGCCGCCGGCGCGCCGTTCGAATTCTCGCCGTCGTCGAGCACGAGCAGGCTTGCGCCCGCCTTCGTAATCGCGGCGGCCACGGGCTCGGCCGGTTGCCAGTGATGCAGCACCTGCCTGACGCCGCGCTCCTCGATAAATTGCGCGAGACCGTCGAAATCCGCCGGCGACCACAATACGTCGTCCTCGACGAGATAGCCTTCGATGAACAGCCCGAATTCATTCGTCAGATAAACGAAATGATCCGTCAGCGCGAAGATCGCGGGATTGTCGAGGGTCAGGAACTTGGCGTCGTATTCCGCGCGCAGGGCCTGAATTTCCCGCGTGAAGGCGACGAGGTTCGCCTCGATCCGCGCTTCGTCCTCGGGCGCGAGGCGCTTGATGTCGGCGGCGATGATCTCCGCCATGCGGATGGCGTTGGACGGACTGAACCACGCCCAGGGCGAATCGCCCTGCCCCGCCTTCGCGCCGCGCCAGGGTACGTTCGAAACCGGCCGCGCGATCAAAGTGATGCTCGCCGCGCCCCTGGCGAGGGATCGCGCCGCGTCAATGTGCACGACGCGAATGTTGCGGGCGCGCGCCTCGCGGAAAAGCGGATCCTCCGGCCAAACGCTGGCGATGGAGACGACCGCGTCGGCGCGTTCGAGCTCGCCGCCAATAGCCGCGGCTTGTCGCGTGAAGGCCCGCGCCAGTTGCTGCATGCCCGGCAAGGCCGCCGGCGCGGCGCGCACCTCGATGGCGGTCTCCCGCGCCAGCGCCGACGTGATGGAAAACAGCGGCTGCAGCGAGGTCGCGACAACGACGGGATCGCGTGCGCGCGCCGGCGCGAGCCCCGCGATCAGGGCCAGCGGCAAGATCGCCGCGCGTGTGACGATGGCAATTCTCATGGCGTCGCCCTGAAACGGAACAGCATGTTGCGAAGCACAGCGGTGAACGCGAAAAACGACGCGGCCACCAGAATGATCGCGCCGCCCGACGGCACGGGAATGTCGTATTTCATCGGCACGACGATGCCAATCAGGGCGGAGATCGTCGCGATAACGATGGAATAAACGACGAACTCCCGCAACGAGCGGCTGACGTTGCGCGCCGCCGCCGCGGGTATGACGAGCAGCGCCTCGACCAGCACGGCGCCGATGATCTTCACGCACGCCACGGTGACAATGGTGATCAGCAGCACGAAGGCATATTCGACGAGGCGCACAGGCACGCCACGCGCTTCGGCCAGGCTCGCGTTGAAACTCGACAGCAACATGTGGTTGTAGAGCGGCCCGCCCACCACCAGAGCGAGGGCGGCGACGCCCAGCAGGATGTTCAAATCCGTCGGACTGACTGTGAGAATCGAGCCGAACAGGATGTTTTCGAGAACATGCGTGTTCATGCGCGCCGAAACGAACAGCAGCAGCGAGGCGCCAATCGCCAGCGAGATCGACAGAAACACGCCGATGAGCACGTCGTTCGACAGGCTGGTGCGCTGTTGCGTGTAACGCAGCAGCAATCCGAAGAGGATACAAAAAGCGAAGGTCGACATGTAGGGCGCCGTCGCCGGCTCGCCCAGCAGCACGCCGATGCTGACGCCCGTGAGCGCGGCGTTGCCGATGGCCTGGCTGAAAAACGCCATGCGCTTGACGACCACCATGGTTCCAAGCACGCCCAGCAGCGGGCCGAACACCAGAGCCGCGATCGCCGCGTTGCCGACGAATTGCAGGAAGAAAGTATCGGGCAGCACGCCCA
Source organism: Hyphomicrobiales bacterium (assembly GCA_025363375.1). Classification (GTDB taxonomy): domain Bacteria; phylum Pseudomonadota; class Alphaproteobacteria; order Rhizobiales; family Beijerinckiaceae; genus Terripilifer. The sequence goes on along the minus strand of JANYDZ010000407.1, from coordinate 6,887 downwards.
TTTTGGCGAGCGCCTCGAAACCGGCGCGGATGGAAGCGTAAAAGCCGTTCATGGCCGAAGCTCCAGCGCCGCCGCCGTGCGGCTGATGGATGTGATCGCGCCCGCCGCCCGCCGCACCTGATCCAGGTCGTGATTGACCCAGATCACCGTTGTTCCCGCCGCGCTGATTTCCTTCACCATGGTCTCGATGAGCGCCGAGCCCTCGTCGTCGAGATTGGCGGTGGGCTCGTCCATGATCAGGAGATCGGGGGTCGGAATGAGCGCCTGGGCGAACAGGATGCGCTGGCGTTCGCCGCCGGAGAGCACGCCAAACAGGCTGCGCGCCTTGTCCGCGAGTCCTACGCGTTTGAGCGCCGAGTCTTGCGCCGCGCGGTCCTTGCGCGCGCGGCCAAAAAACGCCGGGCGCCGCTGGTTCATCACCGCCAGCGCGTCGAGCACCGTGAAGGGCAGCGAGCGGTCGATGTCGAGGGATTGCGGCGCGTAGCCGATCACCGGATCTTTCACGCCCTCGAGCGTGATCTGCCCGGTGAAGGGCGCCTGCCCCAGCAGCGCGCGCACCAGCGTCGTCTTGCCGCCGCCATTGGGCCCGACGATGCAATGCACGCCGCCTGCCGCGACATCGAAGGTCACGCCCTCGAGAATCCGCTGGCCGCCGAGCGCGACGCTCACGCCGCGGAACCGCACGGAGGGACCTGGCATCTACTTGCCTTCCAGCGCGCGCGCCAGTGTTTCGATGTTCTCGCGCATCTCGACCTCGAATTTTTCCGCCGTGAAAGGGCCATCGGTGATGTGCGACAGCGTGAAGACGCGCACGCCCGTCTCGCGTTGCACGGTTTCGGCGAGATTGCCGCCGAAATATTGCTCGGCGAAGAGCACGGTGACATGCGCCGACTTGATATCGTCCACCGTCTGCGCCAGTTGCCGGGCCGTCGGCGACACGCCATGGCGCGGCTCGATCACGGCGGAAATGCGCAGGCCGAACTCCTGAAAAAGATAATCATAACCCGCGTGCATCGTCGCGACGCGGAAATCATCCCTGGCGTGCGCGGCGTCGCGCTGCATGAATTCGGCGCGCAATTGCCGGATGCGCGTGCCGTAGTCGCGGCCCGCGTTGCGGTAGGCCGCCGCGTTCCTCGGATCGATTTCGCCGAGCCTGCGGGCGATTTCATAGACCTGCTGGATCGCCGCCGTCGTCGAAATGAACGTGTGGGGATTGACGATCTTCTCCGCGCCCTTGTCGCCGCCGATGGGAATCAGCGCCACGGTGGCGTTGGCGTAGATCAGCGGCAGATTGTCCTTGCGCCCGGCTGCCTCGATGATCTTGAAGATGAATTCGTCGTGACCGATGCCATTGACGACAAGCGCGTCGAGCGTCCCGGCGCGCTTGATGTCGTCGGCGCGCGGCTCGTAGCCGTGCGGATTGACCTCGCCGGGAATAACCGGGACCACCTCGGCCCGGTCGCCAACGATGTTTTTGACGAAACTGTAATAGGGATGCAGGGTGACGCCGATGCGCGGCTTGTTTTGCGCCGCCGCGCCGCCGCAAACGGCGAGCGCGCCGGCGAGGGCGAGCCATGGCCAAGCGAGACGCCGGAAAGACAAAAACGCGCGCCGCATGTCATTTTCCTTGCATGCGCGCGCGCTCGTCCGCGCCGCTGTAGGGGATCACCTGCCGCCAGCCGCTCTTGACGAGCGTCTCGGCCTTCGTGCCGCCGGGTTCGGGCGGATCGGGGTTCTTATTGACCCAAACGTCGATCTGGTTGGTGTAGGTCGCGCCGACATGGCGATGGCGGAACACGAGGAGATAGGCCGATTGTCCGGGCGCCGAGCCGCCGACGCCGAGATAGCCGGTGTCGCCGCCGTTGACGACGCTGGCCTCGCGGATGATACGCCATTCGACGCCGCCGTGCAGCTTCCAGAACTCGTCCTTCTGGAACGGTGGCATCAGCAGCTTGTCGAGTTCCGCCGGCTGCGGCCAGTCGCCGGCGTCATAATTCATCCAGCCGATGTCCTCGGCGGTGACGATCAGCGCGGAATGGATCGCCTGATCGTCGGGCCCGAGATCGAAAAACGAACTCAATTGCCAGTCAAGCAGGCTGGCTTGACTGGTTCCCGCCCGCGTCAGCGCGTAGACCGCCGCCGCGGCGCACACCAACAGGGCGAGGCAGCACAGCGCCAGCGTCTCCAGCCGCTGAAACTTTTGCGGGGCGACGATCGATTTGGTCAGCATGGCGTCCGCCTCGCGCCCGTCATTTGATGTCCGTCGCCTGCACCCAGATCACGGCGTCCTGCGACAGCTTTTTGCCCAGATGCTTCTTCACCGGACCGACGTCAAGCGCGGCGATACCCCACCAGCCCGCGCGAGGCAGGCCGATGGCGAAGGCGCCCGTGGCGTCGGCGCGGATGCTCATCGGACCCAGCGCCGGATGCGGCGCCGTCACCTGCGGCTCGCCCGCCCAAAGTTTCGTCGCGCCGTCAGGCTTGCGATTGACGTATTCAACCTCGATCTCGGCGAAAGGCGCGGGCTTCCCCCTGGCGAGAACAACGCCGCGAAATACGCCGCCCGTCCAATTTGCATAAGGTTTGTTGAGGGGCCGTATCTCCGCCGGCAGGCCCAGAACCTTGTCCCAATTTCCGGGCATGCCGCCGACGTTGACGACGGTCTTGGTGAACTGCTGGATGTATTTGTCTTCCGTCGCCTCAAGATAGGGCTCGGGCTCCAGAACAAATACGTAATCGCCGAGGGACCGCATTTGCGCGGAAGGCAACGACACCTTGTAGGCGGCGACGCCGCTTTTCTCGGATCCGAGCCATTCGAATTTTTCGGCCTGTTTCAATAGATCGACTTTTTCGGGCTTGCCCTCGTCGCCGCGTTGCTTGAGCATATAAAGGGCGCGGGGCGGCGCCATCGCCATGGATGGCGCCCCGTGGAATACATGGGTAAAAATCGCGAAGAGATCAAACGCGCCGCTGTTGGATTGCCGCGCCGACTCGCCAGGATAGAGCATCTGGAAATGCGCCTCGGACATTCCGGGCAGTCCGACGCACCCAAGCAACGTCATTCCGATCGCTGCCCCAAACTTCATCATACGCCCCCCATTGTCTGCGGCCGCATTGTCTCTTATCCAAATCGCGGTGTCTATTTCCCGATATCTTCGCTGTCGAACGTGGCCCGATGCGAGGGATCGCCGATAAATTCGACGACGAAATCAACATTTGGTTTCTTGAAAGTGAAGGAACTGTTCTTGCCGAACCTGTCTTCCAGAATAAGCCGCTTGTTGGTCTGTGTCACCCGGATGGTCTGTCCCGCGGAAGGCGCGCCATCGCTGTAACCGGCTTCGCACGTGATGGTGCCGTTGTTGTTGTCGAAACAGGACAAGATGGGATCGTGCGCCCGCGCCGCGGTCGTCGGAAACAAAAGCAACCCCGCGCCCGCAAACGACCGAAGCCGCGCGGCGCAAAATGGCCAATTTTTCCGACGCCGCGGATCTTCGATGCGTACAGAAGCCAACTTCTCTCTCCGCGAAATTCTTGCCGAATGCCGCCGAGCTCGGCCATGCGGAGGTCAAATCTGGGCTTTTCCGCCGCGGGTTTCAATAGCGGACGCGCGCAGTTGGAAAGTCGATTTTCCATTTCGAATATCAGGCGCCGCTGCAAGCCCGGTCTTTGCGCGCGAACACCCGCCCGGCCGCGCGTTGAGGCATATTCGGAATGCTCCATCTCGAACAAAATCAGCCGCTTGGCGATTGATCCCGGGTTTTGACGGAAGCTGAGGCGTCTTGCGCCAATCTTGGACTGGCCGCCAGTGATTCCGCGATCAGGGAATTCGTGGCCGCTTCAAGTCGCTCGCTAAGCGTTTGCAGGAATAACTGCTTGTCGAGTCCGGGCAAGATTGGTTCAAGAATTTGAACGAGCACTTTGCCAGGCTTGCGCAAAAAGCTGCGCCTTGGCCAGAATAGTCCGGAATTCAAAGCAATCGGCAGACAGGGAGCGGCAGTTGCGTCGTAGATCGCAGCGACTCCAAATTTGTAAACCGGCGGAGCTCCTATCGGCCGTCTTGTGCCTTCGGGAAAAATGAAGACTTGCCGACCGCTTTGCACAAAAGCCTGCGCCTGAGTCGTCGCCTCCGTCAATGCGGAGGCGCCTTTGGACCGATTAATAGCGATTTGTCGGCCCGCTATGAGATACCATCCAAAAAATGGAATCCACGTGAGTTCGCGCTTCACGATAAACGTAAAGTTGGGGAACAGCGGCAACAGCGCGAACGTTTCCCAAATCGACTGGTGTTTAGGAGCGATAATAAATCCTCCCGACGGGATGTGCTCGACGCCCCGGTATTCAACGTCCAGCCCGGCGACGTTGCGGAGCAACCACAAGGACGATCGTCCCCAACGTCGCGCCAACCACATGACGCCGCGCGGCCCCGCCAGCATGCAAGGCAGGCCCAAAACCAACAGAATAATCATGTTCACGTAGAACAACACATTGAAAAAAATGGAGCGCGCAAAAATCATGGTCTCAATGCACCCAGGTTTCCGAGACGGACCTGTCCCCTGGTCGGCGACAGCAAGCTATTCAAAACCGCGCAGATGACGAAATACGATGATCCGAGACACCAAACCCGTCAACAATGCTACGACGCCGCCAATTGAAATGGTAATCGCATAGCCAATCCAACCAAGTGAAAACGTCCCGAAAAGAACTTCCATCTGATCGCCGCCGGGGCTGCGCGCCCACCAGGACGACAACGTTTCAAACAATGAAAATCCCAGGATGGCAAGAAGGACTCCAATCGCCCCGCCGCGCAAGCCGAGTCGAAGAAAATGCCGTTGAAACTCAACGGCGATAAAGCGATCCGTCGCCCCGACAAAATGCAGTATATCGACGATGCCTTTGTTTCCCGCCATAGCGCCGCGGGTCGCGAATGCAACCGCAAGCCCCATCGAAACAAGCACCAGCGCCAGAAAAACGACAATCAAAACGACGAGGGACTGCGCCATCGCGGCGAGGCGCTCCATCCACAATCGATGATCGTCCAGAAACGCGGTCGGAACCCGCGCCCGCAAGTTGTCCTTAAGATCCGCGGCATTGAGATTTGCCGCATTTGAAAGTTCCACCACGACGAGTCGGGGTACTGGAAGTTCTCCAAGATCAAGTCCCGTCCCTAGCCAGGGCTCCAGCAAATGTTCGGATTCAGCTTTCCCAAAAATTCGTACTCCTGCTACGCCCGCCGTTGCGCGCGCTATCGCCGCGGCCTTTTCCGTTTCCACTTCAATATCGCGATTCGGCGACGGACGAACCTGGATTGTTATTTCCTTCGCAATTGAATCCGTCCATTCACGCGATGCGCCGTGAATCATGATTCCGACCCCCACCATGAAGGCCGCGAGGAAGGTCATAATCCCGATAACCGTGACCAACGCCCGTCCGGCGATCGAATCCGCAGGCACCAGTGGCATATTGCGCTTTAGCGCGCCCCCCGAAGCGGCGTCGTTGCGCGAAGCGCGCATTCCGAAAATTCGACGAGCCAGCTTATTCATAGGTCTGCAAACGTCCGTCGGCGATGACGAGCCGACGCGCGCTGTCGAATCGATCCATCAATGTAAGATCATGCGTGGCGACCACCACGGCGGTGCCTGATTTATGAAGCTCGGTAAAAAGCCTCATGAGACGGCGCGCCAATGGCGGATCCACGTTGCCTGTTGGCTCATCGGCCAGCAACAAATCCGGCCGCGCGATGAGCGCCCGCGCGATCGCAGCCCGCTGTTTTTCGCCGCCGGACAAAACCGGCGGCAAAACATGCATGCGTTCGCCGAGGCCTACCCAATGCAGCAACTCGACGACCTCGGCGCGAAAACTGGATTCGGCGCGTCCCTGAACGCGCAACGGTAAAGCTACATTTTCATATGTTGTAAGGTGATCCAGCAAGCGGAAATCTTGAAAAACAACGCCAATCCGACGTCGGAGAGCCGTGATTGCGTCCTTGCCAAGAGTCTTCGCGTCTTGATTGAACAGGGTTATGATCCCCCGCGTTGGCTTCAACGACAGCAGGATCAGCCGCATGAGCGTCGTCTTTCCCGCGCCTGACGGCCCGGTTAGAAATTGAAACGACCGCGGCAATATTTCGAAACTGATGTCGCGCAATATTTCCGGCCCCATTCCGTAGCGCAGGCCAACGCTTTCAAATCGAACCAAGGAGCCCTCGCTGCCAAATTTTGAAGCACGAACAGGCTTCGCCTCCGCATTTTCGCGCGGGGCAAGGTAAATCACGCAAGCCTTAACCCCGCCTTAACCATACCCGTCGTCCTATACAACATAAACCGGATCCTGACTTTAGCAGACTCGAAGCGCCAAATGCATATCGTTTGTTCCAAATGCGAAACACGCTACGCGATCATACCTTCCAGGGCCAACCAACGGCGACTGCGGATCAAATGCGCGCAATGCCAACATTCCTGGGTTCAGCGGGTCCGGCAAGCCGATGATTCAGCCTCGACAGGCAATTGCGCGATTGGATTGTCGATGGAATCAGGCGCGGAGGCCATTGGCTCGAACATTTTGAATGAGGAAGTTTTCGCGCGGCAGAGCCGCCTCGGCAGCGCCGGACTCCCGGCCTCTTTTGTAGGCAAGCCATTCGGCCGCGCCACGCCCGCGCAGCGCCCGAAGGCGGGCCGAAAATTCCCGCAGCCAGCCTTATTGCTCGCTGCATCCCTTGTCGCAATCCTCACCCTTCTCATCACAAAGCGCGAGGCCGTCGTAATGGTCGCGCCGCATCTGGCCGGGCTCTACGCTGGCATGGGACTTCCCGCCAATAACCGCGGCGTGAAGTTTCAGGACGTAAAATCGCTCGTTTCCGACGAAGGCTCTCAGCGCATTTTGATGGTGCA
>JANYDZ010000387.1 GCA_025363375.1 Hyphomicrobiales bacterium | reverse complement strand
CCCGGCCAACCGCGTCTCGACTCCCGATTTCGTCGATGCCGACGAAGGCTGGTGACGCATGATCTGATACAGCAAACTCGGCTGGCTATTGCCATTCACGGATATGGACATGGTCGTCTCCGAACTGGACGGCCGCGCGTGGCCGCGAAGAAGCGTCCTGCCCTGCGGAGCTTGCAGGAGACTTGTCGCCCTACCCCTTCACCGCGAACGGCGCCGCCAGTTTCTTCACCGCGGAGGAGGCGGCGACGACGTTTCGGTTGGCGAAGGCTTCGTGATTGGCCTCGATCTGGTCGGGGTCGTAGAGATAGTTGACCATCACGCCGAGCGATTGCCGCAGGCCCGCCGGCGACAAATCTCCGCGCGCGTTGATGCGTTCCAGCCGCGCGCCGTTGCCTAAATGGAACCGCGCGACGGGGTCGATCACCCGGCCCGACGACGTGCGCGCCTGCAGGAAATAGGCCGCCGCCAGCACGGAAAGCGTGCGGTCGGCGCTCTCCGGCGCTTCGCCGGCCTCGATCGCCTCCAGCACGCGACGCGGCTCCGCGCCCAGGAAGCGGGAGGTCTCGTCGGCGCGCTCCTGCGCCAACCAGCGCGCAAAGCCCGGCACGGGTGAGAGCGTGACGAAAGTTTGCAGGCGCGGCAATTCGCGCTTCAGATCCTCGACCACCTGTTTGATGAGGAAATTGCCGAAGCTGACGCCGTTGAGCCCCGCTTGCGCGTTGGAGATCGAATAGAACACGGCCGTCGTCGCGCTCTGCGGCGCAAGCGCTGTGCGGTCGGACGCGAGCAACGGCTGGATCGCGTCGGGGATGGCCGAGGTCAGCGCCACTTCGACGAATATCAGCGGCTCGTCGGCCAAGGCGGGGTGGAAGAAGGCGTAGAGGCGGCGGTCGGGCGGATCGAGCCTTCGGCGCAGCTCGTCCCAATTCGAGATTTCGTGCACCGCTTCGTAACGGATGATCTTTTCCAGAATGTTGGCCGGCGTCGACCAGTCGATCCGCCGCAACACGAGAAAACCGCGATTGAACCAGGAGGAGAGCAGATGCACAAGGCAGCGATCGACGGTGTCGAGCGATTTGTGCTCGCGCTTGAAGTGAAGCAGATCCCGGCGCATGCGCACCAGGGTCGCGGTGCCGCCGGGCGCCCGGTTGAGCCTGCGAAACAGCTCCTGCCGGCGCGGTTCCGCGAGAAAGTGCAAATCCGAGCTGGTCTTCTCGGAGGGATTGGCGCGCCAGTTGTCAAACGCAGCTTCGACCTTTTTGACGTCCGGCCCAAAGTCCCTTGCCAGGGCCTCAAAAAAGGCGACTTTTCCTTCGTGGCCGAGTCGTTCGTAGCGCTCCAATACCTCGTGCGCGACGGCGACTCCGGACGCTTCGCCGCGCCCGGACAACAAGGCCTCGCAAAGCTCCACGAGACCAGCCGCCTGTTGCGATGAATCGCCCGGGGCTTCCTGCAGACCGAGCAGGCTTCGGCCCCTGTCCGCGATCGAGGCCAGCAGGTCGGAGAAGAATGAGGTATTCATGGACATCGGCGACCCGACCTTTCGTCGTTGAAGAATACCCTGACAACGCCGGTTGATCCAGTTGCGTTCGCGCTTGTCGATCGCCATCTTTGCGGCGTGCACGGAGTCCGTCATGTTTTCCGCCGCGCCGGCCGCTTTCAGACAGATATTTACACCGCCATTTCGCGCGATTTTGTGGAAGGTGCTGGCGCTTACGTTGGCGATTCTGGCGTTGACGGGGCTCGGTCTGGACAATCTCGTCCTGCATTACGCCGGTGCGACAAATCCCTGGATTTCGTCGGCGCTTTCGGTGCTGACAGGCTTGGGCCTTTTCGTCGGCCTTGTGTATTTTGTGGCGCCTGTGTCGTCGCTGGTTGCCGGCTTCTTTCTTGATGAGCTCGCCCAGCGGGTCGAGCGCGAAACCGGGCCCGAAACGATGCCCGGCCGTGCCTTGCCGGCGGGAACGGCGATGTGTCTCGCCGCGAAATTCGCGGTGGTTTCGGGGCTCGTGAACCTATGCGCGCTTTTGCTGCTGCTTGTGCCGGGGATCAATCTCGTCGCATTTTTTTGCGCCAACGCCTATCTGTTGGGCCGCGAATATTTCGAACTCGCGGCGTTGCGCTATCGCCCCCTCGAAGAGGCGCGCGCGTTGCGCCGCAAACACGCAATTTATCTGTTTTTGTGCGGTTTCCCCATCGCCGCTTTTGTCGCCGTGCCGATTGTAAATCTCCTGACGCCGTTGTTCGGCGTTGCGTTCATGGTGCGCGTTCACAAGCGCATCGCGCCCCTGCCGGGCGCCGCGTAAAGATCAGGATTCAGGCGAGTTTTGGCTTCTCGAACTGCCCGGTTTTCCGATAGCGGGCGAGATAATGCGGCACAATCGATTCGACCGGTTCCGGCTGAATTCCGAGCCCCTGCAAAGTGCGGCCTTCGCCGATGGCCGCCTCGCTGACCACATTGTCCGCGCCCAGCACCTTGAGCTGGTCCCGCGTGACGACCAGCCATGACGGAAACACCCCGAGCGAAAGAAAATGCGCCCATTCGGTCCCGCCCGCAACAAAGCGGTCGATCCTGTGGGGAACCGGCGCGAGCACGCGTTTGCGGTTGATCGTGTCGCAGACAAATTGCATGATTTCGCGCATGGATTGCGAGCGTGGGCCGCCCAGTTCGTAAACGCCGCCGGCTTTTGCGCCGCCGGCCAGCGCCTTCGCCACCGCCTTCGCGACATCGCCGACAAACACTGGTTGCAGCCTGGTGTCGCCGCCGCCGAACATCGGCAAAACCGGAGCCATGCGGGCGATCGCGGCAAAGCGGTTGAAGAACCGATCCTCGGGACCAAAAATGACCGAAGGCTGGAAAATCACTGTCTGCGGCGCCGCGTCGCGGAAAGCGGCTTCGCCCGCCGCGCGGGAGCGCACATAGGCCGAGTCGGATTTGGGATCGACGCCGATGCCGGACAGGTGCGCGACATTGGCGATGCCGGCCTCCCGCGCCGCCCGCGCCACGGCGCGCGCGCCGAACACATGGGTCGCCTCAAATGTCTGTCGGCCATTTTCGATCTGCACACCCACGAGATTGACCACGGCGTCTGCCCCCCGGACCGCGGCGGCGACGGAAGCGGGAAATCGCACATTGGCTTGAACGGCCTGAATCTGGCCAACTTTGCCAAGGGGTTGCAAGTGGAAGGCGAGATCGGGCCGTCGCGTCGCGACCCGGATGCGCCAGCCGTCCTGCGCCAGCGCCCGCGTCACATGGCGACCGACAAAGCCGGAACCACCGAAAACAGTCACAATACGGCCAGTCTTGATCAGGGTCTCGCTCACGGGGGCCTCTCGGCGTAAGGTTGCGATGTATTGTCGTTCCTTAGTCAAGGCGGCCCGCGCTGTACAGATGCCTTGTGTGCGCCAATTGACAAGCTGAGCGCCCGCCCCGTATGAGACGGCCCGTGCCCAGGTGGCGGAATTGGTAGACGCGCTGGCTTCAGGTGCCAGTGGTTGCAAGATCGTGAAGGTTCGAGTCCTTTCCTGGGCACCAGCCACCTCATTGGCGAGCGCCGCGCTGTGGCAAAATGCCTCTCTTGAGCTTGAACAGGGCTCCCCGCGCCGCTACGACTGCCGGCAACGCCCGCCAACAGAAAAGCCCAAGCGCATGACCATCAGACACCACCGCGGCGATTTGCCCGATCTTTCCCGCTACAAAAACAGCGTCGCCATCGATACCGAAACGCTGGGCCTCAATTTGCAGCGCGATCGCCTGTGCGTCGTGCAACTGTCGCCGGGAGACGGCACGGCGGACGTCGTGCAGATCGCCGCGGGACAGACGCGCGCACCCAATATCGAAAAGCTCCTGAGCGACCCCGCCATCGTCAAGATTTTCCATTTTGGCCGCTTTGACATCGCCATGATGAGCCGGGCTTTCGGCGTCATGACCGCGCCCGTCTATTGCACCAAGATCGCGTCCAAGCTGGCGCGGACCTACACAGATCGCCATGGCCTCAAGGATCTCGTCCGCGAATTGCTCAACGTCGATTTGTCGAAACAGCAGCAATCCTCCGACTGGGGCGCGGAAACGCTCAGCGACGAGCAGCTAAAATATGCCGCGTCCGACGTGCTTCACTTGCACGCCCTGCGTGAAAAACTCGACGTTATGCTGGCACGGGAAGGCCGCGACGGCATTGCCGCCGCCTGTTTCGGCTTTCTGCCTGACCGCGCCCTGCTCGACTTGATGGGCTGGGACGAACAGGACATATTCTCGCACGAATAGCCGCAGAGGACGCGAGGTTGGGCCGCCTCAACTTCGCCATCCGCCGTCTTTATTGCGGCAGTTGTGCAAATTGGCGGCACGGACGCATCCTGGACGATCCATGACGCAAATTAGCAAGGCCGCTATGACCGATCAGGAGGCGATGCCCGCGCCGACCCAGCGGGCCCGCGCGTTCAAGGTCGCGGCAAATCATTCGAGACGGGTGCGTTTTTTGCGCAAGGCGATCCTCCTCGGGTCGGCATTGACCATCGCCGTGATCGTCGGCGTGACCATGTTCGATCCGTTTGCCCGCCTGCCGAAGGATTTGTCGGTTGGCAATGTGCGCCTCAACGGCACCCGTGTGACGCTGGAATTGCCGAAACTCACCGGCTTTCAGAAAGACGGCAAACCCTATGATGTGCGCGCTGCATCCGGCGTACAGGATGTTCGCAAACCCAACATCGTCGAACTCAACGATATCGAGGCGCGTTTCGAGACCAACGATCAGGCGACCGTGCGCCTGACATCTCCGTCGGGCGTCTACGATTCGTCCCGGGAGTTCATGCAGTTGCGAGGCGATGTGCGCATCACCAGCACCAAGGGCTTTGACGTCCGCATGAAAAGCGCCGACATGGATTTCAAGACCGGCGCTGTCGTCTCGATCGAGCCCGTTACGGTCGTGTCGGGCAACGGAACGGTCGCCGCAAATGGAGTTGTTGTCAAGGACAGTGGCAAACAGATCACGTTTGAAGGTAATGTCCGGTCCGTGTTCAAGACCCGATTGGGCGAGAACTTGAAAGGGTCCGAGAAATGATAGGCTTCGCGCGCACGATGTCAGCCGCTGGGACGGCGTTCATGACGATTTGCATAGCCGCTACGCCGGCCCTTGCTCAACAGCCCAGCCGTATCCTGCCGGGCGCCAGTTCGCGCGCGCCAATCCGCATTAATGCAGAAAATCTGGATTATTTTGATCGGGAGCAGAAGTTCGTTTACACGGGGTCTGTGGTCGCCAATCAGGGCGATTCTTCCATGCGTTCTTCAGCGCTCACCATATTTCTTTCCGGTTCTCCCGCCCGGCCCGGCGAGGCGAGCGATGGCGGTCCAGCCAGCAGCCAGGTCAAGCGTATGGAGGCCGCGGGTCCTGTTACGGTGACCTCAAAGGATCAGGTTGGGACCGGCGATCATGGCGTCTATGAAAAACAGGCGAATACGATCCACCTCATTGGCAACGTCAGTTTGACACAGGGGACGAACGTCATTCAGGGCTCGCGCAACTCCCGGCTTGTTTATGACCTGACCCGCGGTCGGGCGCGGATCACGGGCGGCGTCAGCAGCCTGTTCACGCCGGGATCAGACGATCCCACAAGGCGGACAGCCGCCAAAGCGCGCCGGTGAAAGCGGCCCTGGAGGAGTCAGATATGCGACGCATCCTTGTCTTCCTTTTAGGCGGTCTCGCCATTACCGCCTTCATCGCGCGTGGGCCGGCTGCCTATGCGCAAAATGAAACACGCTTGCTTCCCGGCGCCGGCTCGCGCTCGCCGATCGAGATTGAATCGGAAAAGCTCGACTATTTTGATAAGGAACAGAAGCTCGTTTACTCTGAAAACGTGTTCGCAAAGCAGGACGATTCAACTCTCAAAGCCTCGGTGCTCACCATTTTCCTCGCAAGCGCGCCGGAAAAGCCGGAAGCATCCGCCGATCCGGCCACCGCCAATAGCGATGTGCGGCGCATGGAGGCGGAGGGACCAGTGACGATTACGTCCAAAGATCAGGTCGGGCAGGGTGATCGGGCGGTCTATGACAAGACGGACAACAAGCTGTTTCTCATCGGTAATGTTAGCCTTACCCAACGCGGCAATGTTGTCAGGGGTCGGTCGGAATCGCGGCTTGTCTACGACCTCACAACCGGACATGCTCAGATTGTTGGCGGCATCACCAGTCAGGTGACGCCCGCCGCCGGCAATGGCGCCAAAAAGCCGCCGGAAGCAAAACAGCCGGAAATCAAACCGGTGCCGAAACCCAGGAATTGACGCGTCGGGGTCCGATTGCGCGAAACATGGACACGCGCTAGAGCAGGACGGTAGTCATGGGCTTGGCGCGGGGGCGCTTTATTTTCGGCCGCCGCAGGGATATCACTCAATTGCTGACGAAACTGCGAGAACCGGGCATGGAAGCGCCGTCCGATGGCGCGCGTCTGAGCCGTCTTGTTCGGGGAGTTTTGCGATTGTCGGGGCGTAATCAGCCCCTGGACCCGGACCCCTCCGGACCTGCTGCACCTGAAACGCCGCCATCCGCGCGCGAAGCCAATCGCGACATCCTCGACGTTCATTCGGCGCATGCGGCGCCCGCGCCACACGTGCCCAACCATTCTGAAGTGGGCACGCTCGGCGTCTACAATCTCGGCAAATCCTATGGCAACCGTCAGGTCGTGCAGGATGTGAGCCTGTTCCTGCGGCGCGGCGAAGCCGTGGGGCTGCTCGGCCCCAACGGAGCCGGCAAGACCACGGTTTTTTACATGATCACCGGCCTCGTGCGGCCCGACAAGGGCGCTATCGAGCTTGAAGGACACGACGTCACGCAATTGCCCATGTACCGGCGCGCCAGGCTGGGTATCGGATACTTGCCACAGGAAGCTTCGATTTTCAGGGGCCTCAACGTCGAGGACAACATTCGCGCAGTCCTTGAGGTCACGCAACCCGATCGTGACCGACGCGAAGCCGAACTTGAGGCCCTGCTTGAGGAGTTCGACATCAAGCGTATCCGCAGATCGCCCTCGATCGCCCTATCGGGCGGCGAGCGACGTCGCTGCGAAATCGCCCGCGCTCTGGCGGGGCAGCCGTCATTCATGCTTCTGGATGAGCCCTTCGCCGGCATAGATCCGATCGCCGTCGGCGATATTCAGAATCTTGTGCGCCATTTGAAACAGCGGGGAATTGGCGTTCTCGTGACCGATCACAACGTGCGCGAGACGCTTGGGCTGATTGACCGCGCATACATCATCCATTCAGGTCATGTGCTGACCGAAGGGTCTCCGGAAGAAATCGTCGCCAATCCGGACGTGCGCCGCTTCTATCTGGGCGAAAGTTTCCGGATGTGAAGCAGGGCGCACGCCTGCTGCCCGAAAAATGGGCAGCCTCGCAAACAACTCCTTAACCGCGCTGAACATTTGCGCGGGCAAAAATCATTCCAGTCGTGAATCCGTGGCTGCATCATGTTAGAAGCAAGAAGTAGGCCGATTGTGGTTGTGTCTTTGTGTTTTGCTTCCGGGTTCCAGTATGGGTCTTTCAGCCAAACTCGTAATGCGCCAGGGCCAGGCCCTGGTGATGACGCCGCAGCTGTTGCAGGCCATAAAGCTTTTGCAGTTGTCGAGCCTTGAGCTGTCCGCCTATGTCGAGGCGGAACTTGAAAGAAATCCCTTGCTTGAGCGGGACGACGGCCCCGGTGAGTCCGGTGCCGAAGAGACTCGCGCGGCGGCCGAGAGCGCTGACGATCAAGCGTCCGGTGCGGTCGAACCGGACGCAGGCGAGAGCGGCAGCGATTTTGATGAAGCAGGTCCCGTCGAAGGCGATTGGGCCCGGGAGGATCTGGAGACGGGCACGGCGTCCCTCGAAGGCAATCTCGGCACCGAGGTCGAAAACGCATTCGAAGTTGACCACACGGCGCAAGGCGTGGAACTCGCGGCCCTGCAATCATCGAGCGAAGGCCTGTCGGCGACCTCGTGGAATGGCGCGGGCGGCGGCGGCGACGGCGAGGAAAACAACCTTGAAGCCTATGTCGCCGCACGCATCAGCCTGCGCGATCATCTTGCCGGGCAACTGGCTCTGGCTTGCACCGACCCGATCGACCGTCTCATTGGCCACGCCATCATCGATTCGATCGAGGATTCGGGTTATTTTCGCGCACCGCTTGAAGAGATCGCCGAACGGCTCGGGACGAGCCTGCCGCGCGCCGAATCGGTGCTGCAAACCATCCAGACCTTCGATCCCGGCGGTGTTGGGGCTCGCGATCTCGCCGAATGCCTTTCCATTCAGCTGCGTGAAAGGGATCGATTTGATCCTGCCATGCAGGCGCTCGTCGCGCATCTGCCGCTGGTCGCTCGCCGCGATTTCGCCAGTCTGCGCAAGATTTGCGGCGTCGACGACGAGGACCTGCTTGAGATGCTTGCTGAAATTCGCAGGCTTAACCCCAAGCCCGGTCGCGCCTACGGCGATGAGCCAATCCAGCCTGTGACGCCCGACGTGACGGTGAAGGCGGCGTCGGATGGCTCCTGGCGCATTGAACTCAATGTTGAAGGCATGCCGCGCGTACTTGTGAATCAGACCTACGTCGCCCGCGTTACGCGATCCGCCTCGACCGCTGCCGACAAGAATTTCCTGACGACTTGCCTGCAAGACGCCAACTGGCTGACTAAAAGTCTCGAACAACGCGCTCGCACCATACTCAAGGTCGCCAGCGAAATTGTCCGCCATCAGGACGGCTTTTTTGCTTATGGCGTAGAACATCTGCGGCCGCTCAATCTTAAAACCATCGCGGACGCCATCGGCATGCATGAGTCAACGATCTCCCGGGTGACTTCAAACAAGTATCTGGCGTCGCCGCGCGGCCTGTTTGAACTGAAGTATTTTTTCACTGCTTCGATTCCTTCGGGCGCGGGCGGCGGCGAGGCCCATTCGGCCGAGGCCGTGCGCTACCGGATCAAACAGATGATCGATGCTGAAAAGCCTGACCATGTGCTCTCCGACGATGCTATCGTCTCCAACCTGAAGAAGGCCAATGTCGAAATTGCCCGGCGCACGGTCGCAAAATACCGCGAAGCCCTGCAAATTCCATCCTCAGTCGAGAGGCGCCGCGAAAAGATGGCGGTGCATTTGAGCGTGAACTGATCGGCAGCCTATATATCAAGATATTGTTATATATGGAAGATTTTGATTTTAACAGGCGTTGCCGCGCCTGTTGACTTCGCCCGGCGGCGCGCTTAACGCTTGGACGAATAGCGCTTCCGGAGCTGGATTACTTCTGAACGCCCGAACCCGGTGCCGCACTTCCGGCGCCGGTCGGGTCAATGACGGGGGCAAGTGAGACATGACGTTGCGCGTCTCAGGAAAAAATTTCAGCATCGGCGATTCTTTGCGCCAACGTGTTCTCGACCGCATCGAGGCCGCGACAGGAAAATTTTTCGACGGGTCGGTAACTGGCCATGTGATCATAGACCACGAAGGGACAGGGTACAGGACCGATTGCGTTCTGCACCTGGCCTCCGGCATCACTTTGCAAGCTGAAGGGCGTTCGCACGAGCCATATGTGAGCGTCGATCAGGCTGCAGGCCGGCTCGAAACGCGGCTGCGCCGCTACAAACAACGCCTCAAGGGACATCACAACGGCGCGCGCGGCAATCGCGCGGCGGCGGAAACCGCTGAGGAAGTTGTCGCGGATTTCACCATTGAAGCGCCGCAAGCCGAGTCGCATGAGGATGGCGCGTTTCACCCGGTAGTCATTGCCGAGCAGACCCACGCCCTCAAGCGGATGGCGGTTTCCGAGGCCGTGATTGATCTCGACTTGACGGGCGCGCCCGTCCTTGTATTCCGTCACGGAACGACCAATCGCGTTAATATTGTTTATCGGCGACCGGACGGCAATATCAGTTGGCTTGATCCTGCGCGGGGGGAGGCGTCCGGAGTAAAGGTTTGAAATTCTTGGTCCTGGCCGCGCAAGTGGTCCTGGCTGACGCGAAATTCTGGTTGAACACGGATATTGGATATGTTGCATTCCGATCTGACGAACGCCGAGGCGATCTTGCCCGCGCTGAAGGTCAACACCAAAAAGCAGGCGATTCAGGAGATTTGCGCGCGCGCCGGCGTGATCTCCGGATTGACCGAGCGCGAGATATTCAACGCGGTGCTTCAACGCGAACGGCTCGGCTCCACTGGAGTTGGCGCGGGCGTGGCGATACCGCACTGCAAGCTGGCCAAAGTACGTGGAATCTTCGGCATTTTCGCCCGGCTTGAAAGGCCGGTTGATTTCGACGCGCAGGACGGTGTTCCCGTCGATCTGGTCTTCCTTCTTGTCGCGCCGGAAACCGCGGGCGCCGATCATTTGAAAGCGCTGGCGCGGATTGCGCGCGTGTTTCGCGACGCGAGTTTTGCCTCCAGATTGCGCGCAACGCGCGATGTCGCCGCGCTGTATGCCATGCTGACCCAGGCGCCAGCTTCACACGCCGCTTGAGGCGCGCTTATGCGCTGACCCAGGCTCTGCCGGCGTAATCGAGCGCATATTTGTCCGGGGCCGCCGAGATCGCGCCAAGTCCTTCCAATACCGTGTTTTTTTCCACCAGTATCGACACCGGAATGCGCCGCGCGAAATCCGTGTACGGCGCCCGGTTTTCGAACGCCGCGCGGAAATCGTCCGGATCGAGCGGGTGGAGAATCCGCGGCAGGATTCCGCCGGCCAGAATCACGCCGCCGCTGGCGACGAAAGCCATCGCCATATCGCCGGAAAACCGCGCGCAAAGGCGCCAGAAAACGCGCACTGTCCGCGCGCAATTGTTTGCGTCATTCATCGACGCGCGCGCGATGATTTCCGCGCTGTCGATTTCGCCCGCGCGTTCGCCCTTGCAAGCCATGCGCGCGCGGTGCAGCCGCGCAAGGCCCGGTCCCGAGATCAGCGTCTCGGGTGTCAACCGCCCGTGCCGCCGCTCCACGAAGGGCCAGATGGCCCTCTCCTCCTCCGTCACCGGCGCAAAATCGGAATGCGAGGCCTCGCTGGCGACGGCCAGCCAGCGCCCGCCCGCGTTCACCAGGGCGGCTGTCCCCAGCCCGGTGCCGGGTCCATGGATCAGACGGGGGCCGCCGTCCCCGCTCCGCTCCTCGCCGATCGGGTGAAGCCATTGCGGCTTCAGCGATGGGATCGACAGAGCCTGCGCTTCGAAATCGTTGAGCAGGATCCCCTGCTCCAGCCCCAGCGCCGCCGCGACGCAGGGCCCGTCGATCATCCAGGCGGCGTTGGTCAGCTTGACTGTGCGCCCCACCACCGGCCCCGCCGCGCAGGCAAGCATCGCGCGGGGCCGGATGGCGGCCCCAGCCAGGGCCTTTGTGACGGCGCTCGCAAGATTGGCATGGTCCGCCGTCCGCTGCTCCGGCAGGTCGATCCGGGACTTGCCGGGCGCCTCGACGAGCGCCAGCCGGACATTGGTGCCGCCAATGTCGGCGACGAGGATGGGGAAGGGGAAATGCAAGGGCGCCTCCGGGCGTCTGTTTTGCCATTTCCCCATTCGGATGTCGCGGACGTTTTCGAAACCGTTTCGGGCTGACGCCGGGCGGCGAAAAATGGATCTCCCGGGGGAAACTGGTCAGGTCTCGCCCATGCGACCATCGTGGCGCAGATCATCAGCGAACAATGTGAACTTGTCGATCCAGACGCCGACGCGCCCGCCCACCTGGACGCCGGCGCTTTCAGGCGCGTCGAGTTCGATCAGGCGATCGGTTCCCACCAACGCGACTTCCGCGCGGCAGACAGGGCCGACGCGGCGGCGGGCGCAGATGATTCCCGGCAGCGCGCGGGCATCGTCGGAGAACCGCGCGTGCTGCGGCCTGAAAAACATTTTTGCGCTGCCGAAAGGACCTGCCGATGGCATGGCCGCAATCTGGCGGTCGCCGAGGCGCAGGTCGCCGCCGAAGACGCCGGCGTCGACGACGTTGGCCTCGCCGATGAACCCGTAGACGAAGGGCGTGGCGGGACGATCGTATATATCGTCGGGCGAGCCGACTTGTTCGACGCCTCCGCGGTTGAGCACGGCGACGCGGTCGGAAAGCTCCAGCGCCTCGTCCTGGTCGTGCGTCACGAAGACGGTGGTGTGTCCCGTGCGGTCGTGAATTTCTCGCAGCCGGCGGCGCAAATCCTTGCGCACCTGCGCGTCGAGCGCGCCGAATGGCTCGTCGAGAAGCAGCACGCGCGGTTCGACGGCGAGCGCGCGGGCGAGCGCCACCCGCTGGCGCTGGCCGCCGGAGAGTTGCGCGGGATAGCGCTTGCCCATGTCGGCGAGCTGAACGAGGTCAAGAAGCTCATTCACGCGCCGGTCGATGTCGGCGCTTGCGGGGCGGGTCGCGGCCGGACGCAAGCGCAAGCCGTAAGCTACGTTTCCGGCGACGGTCATATGGCGGAACAGCGCATAGGACTGGAAGACAAAACCGACGCGGCGCTCCTGCACGCTCATCGTCGATGTATCCTCGTTGCCGAACAGGACGCGTCCGCCGGTTGGCGCTTCGAGGCCCGCCATGATGCGCAGCAACGTCGTCTTTCCCGACCCCGACGGGCCGAGCAGTCCGAGCAACTCGCCCGAGGCGATTTCCAGACTGACGCCATGCAGGGCCGGCGATAGGCCGAATGTCTTGCTGAGGCCTTGCACGCTGATGTTCATCGGGGCCTCAATGTTTGCGCCGCAGCGCCAGTTCGTCGGCGTAACGCCATTCAAGCAGGGTTTTGCCGGCGAGCGTCGCCAGCGCCAACAGGGCCAGAAGCGACGCGACGGTGAACGCCGCGACGCCTTGGTGATCGTTGTAAAGCGCCTCGATATGAAGCGGCATCGTATTGGTGAGCCCGCGTACATGGCCGGAGACACCGGACACCGCGCCGAACTCGCCTGCAGCGCGACAATCTGGATGACAAGCCAGCGTCAATCAGGATGACACGGCGCCGCCGCCAGGATGACGATGGGAGGGCGAAGCCCGACC
>JANYDZ010000338.1 GCA_025363375.1 Hyphomicrobiales bacterium | reverse complement strand
GCTCGTCGTCAATTCCGGCAACGCCAATGCCTTCACAGGGCGAAACGGACTCGAGCAGGCGAAGTTTACCGCGACGCTCGCGGCCAAAGCCACAGGCGCGCCGGTTGGCGAGATTTTTCTCGCCTCGACAGGGGTTATTGGCGAACCGCTTGACGCGCGAAAATTCGAAGGGGTTTTCGAGACTTTGATCGTGAATGCGCGGCCCGGCGGCCTGCTGGAGGCGGCCAAAGCCATCATGACGACGGACACCTATCCAAAAGTGGCCACAGCCACCGCGCGGATCGCCGGCGTTGATGTAACCATCAACGGCATGGCCAAGGGCGCTGGCATGATCGCGCCGGACATGGCGACGATGCTGTCGTATGTTTTCACCGACGCGCCGATCGGGTCGACCGCCTTGCAGTCCATGTTGGCCAAAAGCGTGCAGGGTTCGTTCAACGCCATCACGGTCGACAGCGACACGTCGACATCCGACACTTTGATGCTGTTCGCCACCGGAGCCGCAGCAAAACGCGGCGCGCCGAAAATTGTGTCGGCAACGGACAAGCGTCTCGCCGGATTCAGGAAGGCTCTCGACTCCGTGCTCCTCAATTTGGCGCATCAGGTCGTGCGCGACGGGGAAGGATGCCGCAAATTCGTGGAAATCACCGTTGAAGGCGCCGCCAACGCCAAAGCCGCCAAACGCGTTGCTTTGTCGATCGCCAATTCGCCGTTGGTAAAAACCGCGATCGCAGGCGCGGACGCCAATTGGGGACGCATTGTCATGGCTGTCGGCAAAGCCGGCGAGAAGGCTGACCGCGACAAGCTGGCGATCTGGTTTGGCGGCATCCGGGTCGCGCACAAGGGCCTGCGCGACCCCGCTTATGACGAGGCGAAGACCTCCGCCTGCATGCAGGGCGAAAAGATCGACATTCGCGTCGCCATCGGCGCGGGCGGCGCGGGAACCGCGACCGTATGGACCTGCGATCTGACCAAGGAATATGTGGCGATCAACGGCGACTATCGCAGCTAGATCGACGCGCCCGCAATCCATCTCTTGATTCCGCGCTCACTTGGGAGCACCCTCCGCATATTCCCGCTCCGATGGTGCCCCATGCGTTGTGTTTTGTGTGCGTGCGTTTTTGCCCTCGCCCTGTCAGCCTGCCGCAGCGCGCCGACGGCGCCGTTTGATTCAGCGGCCGCCGAATACATAAACAGGCAGGGCTCCGGCGTGATCGAGGCGCACGCCTTCTATCGCGACGAGACCGGCAAGATTGTTTATGCCGCTGGCGAGCATGTGTTTCTGGTTCCCGTGACAACCTATGCCGAACAGCGGTTTTTTCAGGTTTACGGCAAGGGAAAGTACGTCCAGACCAAATATATGCCGTGGGACGAGGCGGATCCGCAGTTCCGCAAGTACATGCGCTCCACAAAGGCGGAATCAAGCGGGCGCGCGACGTTCGAGCGTGTCGCTCCCGGCGACTATTACCTCGCGACATCGGTAACCTGGGTTCCGGAAGATTCCTTTACCGCCAAAGGCGCCGCGATCTATGAACGCGTAACCATCACCGGCAAGGAGAAAGAGCCTGTGAAGGTCATTGTCTCGGGCAGATGAGTTCACGCGCCATGAAACTGCTTCTTGTTGTCGCCGCCGCCCTGTTCGACGAGGACAACCGCGTGCTGATCGCGCAGCGGCCGCAGGGCAAGCAACTGGCGGGCTTGTGGGAGTTTCCCGGCGGCAAAGTGGATCCGGGCGAGCGTCCCGAGGACGCGCTCATTCGTGAATTGCGGGAGGAGCTTGGCGTTGCGGTGAAAGAGGCGTGTCTCGCGCCGCTGACCTTTGCGAGCCACGCCTATCCCGACTTTCATCTGCTCATGCCGCTTTATGTGTGTCGGCGCTGGGAGGGACTTGTGCAACCGCGCGAGGGGCAAGCGCTGAAATGGGCGCGTCCGAAGGATCTGCGGCAATATCCCATGCCGCCGGCGGATGAGCCGTTGATCCCCGTTTTGATCGATCTCGTGGGTTAACGCATCAGCGCGAGGACGGCGCCCATCACCAGCAACACCACGAGCCAGTGGCCCGCGTCGATGACGCTCAGCATGATCGAGCGCTTCTGGAAAGCATTGTTGACGGCGATGGTCGTGACGACAAAACCCAGCCAGCAAAAAGCGCCGCTGATCATGCCGTTGCGCACGCCGGTGAAGGCCAGATGCGTCATGATCCCCGACAGCATCAGCGCCATAATCAACTCGGCGACAAAGGACGTGACCATGGGACCGATGGGCATGGACTTCGGCCTTTCCGCCTCCGACCAGCCCAGCGCCGCCATCCATTGTTTGCCAAGCACGCCATACCAGATCGCGCCGGCGATCCATGCGGCGATTGTCGCGGCGAAGATAGCGAGATAGTCGATGGTCATGGGGCTCTCCCTGCTGGAACCCACCATAGAGCGAACGCGCGCCGACGGGAAATCGGGGGCGCCTACAATCCGCCCATCTTGCAGATCAACTTCCACTCGTTGTCGCGCACCGGCTGCACGGACAAACGCGCCGAAGTCAGCAGCGACATTTTTGCGAGGGCGGGCGTGGCTTTCACCTGCGCCAGCGTCACTGCCTTTTTCAACGGCTTCACCGCCTTGAAATCGCACATGCAGAACTTGCCGGTCTCGTCGCTGGAATCGGGATAATGCTCGCGGATCACCTCGACAATTCCGACGATCTCCTTGCCTTCGTTGGAATGATAGAAGAAGGCGCGCTCGCCTTTCTTCATCGCCATCAATTGCAGCTTGGCCAGATGGTTGCGCACGCCGTTCCAGTGCGTGCCGGCGGCGCCGGCCGCGACCTGCATGTCCCAGGACCATTTGACGGGTTCGCTTTTGATCAGCCAGTACGCCATAAATTGCCCCATTGATTTTGATTTCGTCGCGAAGCCAGGGCCAGAATCCCGCGTCTGAAACACGGAAATTTCCCTTTGGCCCTGGCTTGTCCGGGAGATAGTCCTAGTTTGCCGCACTTCCAAGCGGGAAAAGCAATTGGATCGGTCATTTGAAACGGGGGCCGCCGATTTGTTCAGGACTTGTCGTTGCGTTGTTTCATTGACTTCCCGGCCGCCCGCGCCTAAAAGCCCGCCAACTCTCGT
>JANYDZ010000564.1 GCA_025363375.1 Hyphomicrobiales bacterium | reverse complement strand
TCGAGCCCATGTTGAGCGAGCACATTTCCGGCGAGGCCATGAGCGGCGCGGCGAGCCGCTCCTCGATTGTCATCAGCACGCTGCCGCCGGTGGTGATGTTCACGACCGCGTCGGTCGCCGCCTTGATGCGCGGCAGGAACTGCATGAAGACTTTTGGATCGGCGGTCGGCTTGCCGTTTTGCGGGTCGCGCGCGTGCAGATGCAGGATCGCGGCGCCGGCCTCAGCCGCGCCGATCGCGGAGGTCGCAATCTCATCGGGCGTCACCGGCAGATAGTCCGACATGGTGGGTGTGTGAATGGAGCCGGTGACGGCGCAGGAGATGACGACCTTGTTGGAGAGGTCGCGCTTGGCGGGGGCGTTCATGGCTTTGGTTCCTCTTTTCGCGCGCTGGCGGGTTCGCCGGGAGCGGATTTAGCATAGATGACGCGGCGTTGCAGCGGCACGATTTCGACGCCCCATTTATCGGCGACGAGGCCCCAGACGCCTTGCGGCGCCTTCAGCATGACAAGGATGGCGACGAGGCCGAGCATCATGAGATAGATCGTGCCGAGATCGGCGAGCGTCTGGCGCAGGACGAAGAACACGACGACGCCGACGACCGGGCCCTCGATGCGGCCGACGCCGCCGATGACGGTGATGAAGATGACAAAGGCGGTCCAGTCGTTGACGCTGAAGGCGGCGTCCGGCGAGATGCGAAGCTTTTGCAGGAAAATCAGCGCGCCGATCATGGCTGTGCCCGCGGCGGTCAGCACGTAGACGAAAAGCCTGACGCGCGCGACTTCGACTCCGTTGCTGACGGCGGCGAGTTCGTTGTTGTGGATGGCGCGCAGCGACAGGCCCCAACGCGAACGCAAAAGCCATATTGTCAGGGCGAGAATCGCGACGACGAGCGCCAGCGCGCTCCAGTAAACGGCGAATTCACGTTCCTGCCGGCTGGCGGCGATGGATGCGACGACGCGCACCGGAAGGCTGGTGCCGGAGCCGCCGCCGAGCGCGGAAATTTGCGAGGCGGCGAGGCGCATGACCTCCGCCACGACCCATGAGCCGATGGCGAAATAGGAACCGCGCAGGCGAAACAGCAGGCCCGCGACGGGAACAGCGGCGAGCGCCGCGACGGCGCCCGCGACGGGAATGGCTGCGAAGGGATGCAATCCGCCAAAGATTGTGAGCGCAAACAGTCCATAGCCGCCGAGACCGACCCATGCGTGCTGACCGACCGAGACGAGGCCGGAGAAGCCGGCCAACAGGTTCCACAGGGTCGCCAGCGCGAGATAGGCGTATATTTGCGCGAGCAGGCTGAGGTTGGCGCCGTCGGTCAGAAACGGCGCGGCGGCGAGCGCGGCCAGCGCGAGCGCGATGGCAACGACGCCTATACGGCTGGCGCGCGTCGCGGTTTCAATATGGGCTGCCTGCGCGCTCAATCCTGGACCCTCGGAAACAGGCCCTGTGGACGAATGGCCAGGATGAACAGGAAGGCGAGGTGGCCAGCCAGCAATTGCCAGCCGGGATCGAGCTTGGCGCCGACGGCTTGCGCCACGCCCAGAATAATCCCGCCCGCGAGCGTGCCCCACAAATTGCCGAGACCGCCGATGATGACGGCTTCAAAGCCGAAGATCAGGCGGGCCGGGCCGATCGAGGGATCGAAATTGGCGCGCACCCCGAGGAAAACGCCGGCGACGGCGGTCACCGCCAGCGACAGGGCCATGGCGAGGCCGAAGACGTGACGATTGTCCAGGCCAACGAGTTGCGCGGTTGAAGGATCGTCCGACGTGGCGCGGAAGGCGCGGCCCATGGGAGTGTTGTAAAAGAGCGCCTGCAAGCCGGCGATCACGGCGACGGCGACGATGAATTGCAGCAGCGGCAGAACGCCAAGCGACAACCCCTCCGCAATCGGAATGCTCGCGGTTTCGATGAGCCCGGCCTGCAACTTGCGGCTGTCGGCGGTGAAGACCTGCAAGAGGCCGTTCTGCAGGATCACGGACAGGCCGAAAGTGACAAGCAGCGGCGGCAGCAGATCCTCGCCCAGCGTGCGGTTGAGCACAAAGCGCTGCAGCGTGTAGCCGATCAGCGCCATGAGCGGCACGATGACAAGCAGCGAGCCCAGCGGGCCCACCCCTAACGTTTGGGTCGTCGCCAGCGCCAGATAGGCCGCGAGCACGATGAGATCGCCATGCGCGATATTGACCAGCCGCATGACGCCGAAAATGAGCGACAGCCCCGCCGCGAACAGCGCGTAGAGCCCGCCGACGAGAACGCCCTGAACGATGGAATTCAGCCAATCCATCGGCTAGACTCCAAAATAGGCGGCGGCGATTTTTTCGCGCGTGACGGATTGACTGGCGCCCGCGAGCGCGACGCGGCCCTCTTGAAGGCAATAGACCTTTGTCGAAGCGGCGAGGGCCTGTACAATGTCCTGTTCGACGATGGCGAGCGACGTGCCTTCCGCGACGATCATGGGCAAGCGCGCGTAGATGTCGCGCACGATGATCGGCGCGAGGCCAAGGCTGATCTCGTCGCAGAGCAGCAGTTTGGGATTCGACATCAGCGCGCGGCCGATGGCGACCATCTGTTGCTGGCCGCCGGACAGTTCGGCGGCGGGTTGCGCGCGCCGCTCGCGCAGCGCCGGAAACAGCCCGTAAACGCGCTCCAGGGTCCAGGCGCCCTTGCGCCCGGCCTGGCCGCCGATTTGCAAATTCTCCTGAACGCTGAGCGAGCGGAACAGCCTGCGCCCTTCCGGCACAAGCGCGACGCCGCGCCTGACAATGTCGTGCGCGCGCAGGCCGCCGATCGGTTCTCCGGCAAAGGTTACGGCGTCGCGGCGCGAAGGAATCTGGCCGGCGATTGTTTTGAAAAGCGTGCTCTTGCCCGCGCCGTTGGCGCCGACGATGGCGACGACTTCGCCGGCG
Source organism: Hyphomicrobiales bacterium (assembly GCA_025363375.1). Lineage (GTDB taxonomy): Bacteria > Pseudomonadota > Alphaproteobacteria > Rhizobiales > Beijerinckiaceae > Terripilifer. The sequence goes on along the minus strand of JANYDZ010000564.1, from coordinate 5,905 downwards.
CCGATTTCGAGCGACACGCCGAACAGGGCCTGAAAGTCGCCGTAAAAGGCCTCGAGGTTTTTGACGGAGAGCAGCGTCTCAGACATCGGCGGGAATCCCCATGTAGATTTCCGCGACTTCGGGGCTGTGAATGACCTGCGCGGGATCGCCGTCGGCGATCAGGGCGCCGCCGTGCAACACCACGAGCCTGTCGACAACCGCGATCAGCGCGTGCACGACATGCTCGATCCAGACGATGGTGACGCCGCTGTCCTTGACCGCCCGGACGAGAGCGACGAGGGATTTGCATTCCTCCTCGGTGAGGCCGCCGGCGACCTCGTCGAGCAGCAGCAGTTTCGGCTTGCTGGCGAGCGCCCGCCCGAGTTCGAGACGCTTGCGTTGCAGCAGCGTGAGGGAACCGGCCTTGCGGTTGGCGTGGTCCCAGAGGCCACAGCGCTCCAGCGTTTCGACGCACAGGCGGTCCGCTTCGCCCGCGCCGAGGCCGGCGCCCATGCGCGCGGCGACAAGCAGATTTTCAAACACGCTCATGCCGCCGAAGGGCTGCGGAACCTGGAATGAGCGCGCGACGCCGAGACGGCAGCGTTGCGCGGGCGAGAGGCGCGTGACGTCGGCGCCGTTGAAGGCCACGCGTCCCGCGTCGGGCGTCACCGCGCCCGTGACCATGCCGAAGAGGGTTGTCTTGCCCGCGCCGTTGGGGCCGATGATGCCAAGGGCCTGGCCGCGGGGCACGTCGACGCTGACATTGTTGGCGACGACGATCGCGCCGAAACGCTTCGATAGATTCACAAGCGCGAGGATGGGCGCCATGCCGATGTCAATCTTTTTCGCGCGCGGCTTTGAGATGCAGCAAAACCTTCAGCCGCAAGGCGGCCTGTTCCTCAGGGCTCCATTTGCGCAGGCCTTCGCCCGACTTGAAGCCCATTTTTCCCTCGTCCATAAGCTTTTGCAGCAGGGGCGAGGACGTCGGGCGGTTGTCGATCGCGGGCAGGACAGTGTCGTGAATGGCCTGGGTGAGATCGAGGCCGACCATATCGACATTTTCCAGCGGGCCCAGCACGGCGAGGCGGCGACCGAAGCTCGCCTTCACCACGATATCGACGGTCTCGGCGTCGCAGACGCCGTTTTCGACCAGCGAGATCGCCTCGCGCCAGAGGGCGTGTTGCAAGCGGTTGCCGACGAAGCCGGGCACGTCCTTCTTCACATGCACGGGCGTCTTGCCGATGCCCTTGTGCAGGGCCATCGTCCAATCGATCGTCGCCTGCGAAGTGCGGTCGGTGCCGATAACTTCGACGAGCGGAACGAGGAAAGGCGGGTTCCACCAATGCGTGCCGATCGTGCGCGCCCCGTTCGCGATCCCGATCATGATCCGCGTGATCGGGATGACGGAGGTGTTGCTGGAGAGGACCGCATCTTCGCGCGCGTGTTTCTCCACCTCGGCAAAGAGCTTTTGCTTCACTTCGAGATTTTCGAGCGCGGCCTCGACAACGAAGTCCGCGTTCCTCACGGCGGCCTCGATGGTGGCGCAAGGCGTCACGCGTTCGACGGCGGTTTGATCCTCGCCGAGATCGCGCAGGTTGGCGACGATGCGCGCTCGCAACGAATCAAGCGCCGCCTGAACGGGATCGTAGATCGAAACCTCAAACCCGCGCAGGGCGAAAATCTGCCCGATGCCGTGGCCCATGAGTCCGGCGCCGAGAACAGCGATATGCGGTTTTTGCGCCATTTATCAGCCCGCCGTGTAGCCGCCGTCGGCGTAAAGAATATGGCCGGTGTAGAAATCCGACGCGGCGGAGGCGAGGAACAGCAGGGGCCCCGCGAGATCGGAGGCCTCGCCAAGGCGGCCCTTTGGCACGCGCGACAGAAAGCCCGCGCGCACGGCTTTCGCGTTGTCGTTGTCCTCGAACATCCATTGCGTCAGCGGCGAGCGGAACACGGTCGGCGCAATGGCGTTGACGGTAACGCCCAAAGGCCCGAGTTCGCAGCCGAGCGCCTTGGTCATGCCGTCGACGGCGGATTTCGACGCGCAATAGGCGGTATAGCCGGCGGGATGGCCGAGCAGGCCGCGCGCCGACGACATGAGCACAATCTTGCCGCCGCGCCCCTGCGCGATCATCTGTTTCGAGCAGGCGCGCGCCATCAGCCAGGATTGGGTGACGTTGGCGTCCATCACGTCGAGAAAACGCGCGGGCGTCATATCGACAATTTTCGAGACGTCGTTCTTGCCGGAGCCCATGACGAGAATATCGACGCCGCCGAAGCGCCTGACGCCGGCTTCGACGATTTCGGCGCAGATTTCCTCGGTGGAGGGACGCGCGTTGAGCGCTTCCACTTCCGCGCCCATTTTTTTGCATTCGTCCGCGATGGCGTCGAGGTCGGCTTTCTTGCCCGCGGTCAGAACCAGCTTGCAGCCGGAGCCGGCGAGAATTTTCGCCGCCAGCGCGCCGAACGCGCCCGATGCGCCTGTGACGACGGCCACTTTGCCCTTGATGTCGAACACGGAGAGCGGATTGCTCAGGAAGGAGTCGGTCATTTCATTTGGTCCCGTTTGTCGCGTCAGAGTTTGGCGTTGTATTTGGCGAGACTCGCGTTGAGCTCTTCGAGCGCCCGGGTTGTGTCAAAACCCGCCTTCGCCGCGTCCCGCGTCCATTGTTCCGTCAGGGGCCTGGCGGCGGCGCGCCACAGATCGACTTGAGCGGGCGCGGGCTTGGCGACGACATGGCCGGGCTGGGCGGCCATCTTGTCGAGGCCGTTCTCCTCAAATTCGGTCCAGGGGTCGGCGATCTTGTTGGCCCATTCGGTGTTGCAATGGGCGTCCATGACCTTCTTCTGGCCGGCGCTCATGCGGTCATACTTGCCCTTGTTCATCGCGAGCACGAAGAAGCCCATTTCGGTCGGCATATCGAGGTGATATTTGACGACCTTGTCGATGCCGAACAGCAGGGTGGAGCCCCACGGAAACACCGTCGCGTCGGCGACGCCGCGCTCCAGCACGTCGCGCGAGGCGGGCGCGGAAGCCTGCACGTTGGAGCCGCCCAGCAAGGTCACCAACGCGGCGATTGTGCCGTCGGAGGGGCGAATGCGCATGCCCTTTATGTCGGCGGGCACGACGATGGGTTTGCTCACCGACTGGAAATAGGCGTTGGTGCGCAGGAAGGAGACGCAGACGTAAACATCCTTCATCTCGCGTTGCGCGTAATTGCGATACCAGGCGTCGACCGCCGCGTTGCCGCGCTTGCCGTCGGAGATCGTGAAAGGCAATTCAGCGGCCGAAGACAGGGGAAAGCGTCCGGGCTGATAGCCGGGATTGGCGAGGGAGAGATCAGCGACGCCGTCGCGCGCGAGATCATAGCCGTCGAAGGCTTTGCCCAATTGTTCAGAGGGGAAGACCGTCAAGGAGATCGAGCCGCCGGACGCGGCCTTGAGCGAGGCGCCCCAGGCCTCGAAAGTGGCCTGCAAAGGATGCGCGGGCGGCACAAAATGCGCGAGACGCAATTGCACCGGCGCGTCCTGCGCGAGCGCGGGAGAAAGGCCGAGGGCTAGAGCCAGCGCGGCGGCAAGTTGAACAGATTTCATCTTCGACCCTCCCTTGAACGACAAACGGGGAGCGTCGCGAAACGCTCCCCGGAAAAGCTCAGGCCTTGTGGCCCGGCGGATAGGGCACGACGACGATCATCGAGCAAACCGAATTGCCGCGATTGACGATTTCGCGCGCCTCGTTGGGCGCGATGGTGCAGGAATCGAGCTTGCGCAGCAATGTTTCCTTGCCGTCGACGATCACGGTCATTTCGCCTTCGAGCACGACATAGATCTTCTCGAAGGGCGTGGAGTCCGGCCCGGCGCCGCCGCCGGGCAGAAAGTGCGAGAGGCCGACCCATTGGTTGGTCGGGCCGCCCGGCTCGAAGCCCTGCAGGCGCAGGCCGAGGTTGCCGCGGTGATTGACGGCGTCATAGGGTTTTGCGTCCGAAAATTTCTTGGCAAGCACGCGTTTTCTCCTGTGTCAGGCGTTTGTGGCCGCGATCGCGCGTCGATTTACGGGCCCATGAACTTTGGCGCGCCCGGACCGAAAGCCTCTCCCGTCTCGATACGATAGCCTTGCTTTGGATCGCAAATTGCTACGAGGCGGATGATGCAGCCGTCGCCGCGCTCCCAGTTCCACGGGAAGAAGGCGAAGGTGACGCGCTTGCCGGTGACCTTGTCGAGATCGCCGCCGACGTTCTCGATGCCGAGAATGCCGTTGGTGAAGAGTTTTCTGTGCACCGGCTCCCATTCGGGAAAATCGTCTTTCCAGTCGCGCCCCCCGGACCATTCGAAATATTCTTCCTTGAGGTGCGGCAACAAAGGACCGTTGCGCTGCGGGCCGATGGCGGTGGCGAGGGGATGATCGTTGGCCTGCGTGTCATGGCCGACGACCTTCACCTTCTTCTCGACGAACCAGTCGGCGGCGGAGGGCACGAAGCCTGGAGCGCGCGCGAAATAATCTTCGTTGTCCTCGTAGATATGGTGCCAGCCGGTGTTGACGATCACCACGTCGTTGGGGCGCACGGCCTTGCCGGCCGCCTTCTCGAGATCGTCATAGGTGATCTGCTCCCACTTCTTCTTCGGGACCGAGACGACTATCCCTGAACCAAAGAAATGCGGCAGCGGAATTTCGTTGATGAAGGCGGTGCCGGCGACAACATGGCCCGGCGCGTCGATATGCGTGGTGTTGTGCATGGAGGTGGTGATGCGCTGGGACAGCACGCCGGACTTCGCCATATAGTGAATGCGTTCGATTTTCACGTCTTCGAAATACGGCCAGTTCGGCGACTGATAACCGAAACGGTGCGAAAGATTGTAGAATTCCAGGCCCATCTCGTTGTTGAGATTTTCCTGATAATCGGCGCCGCGCACGTTGATCACGATTTCTTCTCCCGACGGTGCTATTGACCGCAAATGCGCCGCAACCGTATCGTCCGGCCATCGCTTTCGCAAGACTCAAACCGGAACTCAAAATGAAGAAAATCGCTCTCGAGGAACACTTCATGTCGCCGGGTCTGGAAGAATACTGGCGGCCGACGATGTCGCTGGTGCCGCCCGCGGTTTTCGAGCCGATTTACGCGCGGTTGACGAATTTCGGCGATTTGCGCCTCGGCGAACTCGACGCCGCGGGGATTGAAAAATCCGTGCTGTCGATCGCCGGTCCCGGCGTGCAGATCGAGCCCGACGCGGCGCGCGCCGCCTACAAGGCGGCGGAATCCAACGATTTCCTCGCCGCCGAAATCCAGAAGCGGTCCTCGCGCTACGAGGGTTTCGCGCATATCGCCCTGCAGGATCCCAAAGCCGCCGCCGCCGAGCTGGAGCGCTGCGTGAAAATGGGCTTCAAGGGCGCGATGATCAACGGCCAGACGCTCGGTCATTATCTCGACGAGCGCCAGTTCGATCCCTTCTGGGCCAAGGCCGAGGAGCTTGGCGCCCCGATCTATCTGCATCCCGCCGACCCCGTGCGCATGTACGACGGCTACGGCGACTACAAGGTGATCATGCGCGCCACTTGGGGCTGGGGCGTGGAGACCGGCACGCACGCGCTGCGCATCATTTTCGGCGGCGTGTTCGAGCGGTTCCCCAAGGCGCTGCTGCTGCTGGGCCATTGCGGCGAGAGCCTGCCGTTCATGCTCTGGCGCCTCGATAGCCGCGCCAAAACCCTGTACGGCGTCAAGATGAAGAAGGACGTGTCGCAATACGTCATCGACAATATCGCGGTGACCATCTCCGGCATGTATTCGCGCGAGCCGGTGGATTGCTCGATCGCGGCGCTGGGGCGTTCGCGCGTGATGTTCTCGGCGGATTATCCGTTTGAATCGATCACGGACGCGGCGGGTTTCATGGAGGACGTGCAGATGGACGAACGGCTGCGCGACGACGTGGC
>JANYDZ010000233.1 GCA_025363375.1 Hyphomicrobiales bacterium | reverse complement strand
CGTCGTCGTCGACGGCCACCTCGCGCTGGCGCGCGCCATGGCGGCGGGCGAATACCTGGCGACGCTGTCGAACTACACGATGCTGACGAGCAACATGCAAATCTCCGGCGCGCCGCTGGAGTTCTTTCCGCTCGACCCGGTCTCCGTGTTCATCTCGCAAGTGGGCGTCAACGCCAGGGCGCCGCATCCCAACGCGGCGCTGCTCGCGGCCAATTTCATGATCAGCCGCGAAGCCCAGCAATTCGCCGCGCAAACCGGCCGCCTGCCGACGCGCGACGACGTGGAGCCGACGCCGAGGGACGCGCTGACGCGGCTGCATGCGAAGAAGGTCGTTCCCATTCTGATCAGCGGCGAGGAATCGCGCGCGGCGCAGAAGCTTTACGACGATATTTTCAAGAAGCGCTGAGCGCGCGGCGATGGAGATCGGCATGCATGGATTTCGTCGCCTCATGTTCGCGGCCGGCGCCGTTCTCGCCGCCGCGCCCGCGCCCGCGCAAAACGCTGCCGCGTCGTGGATCATTCCCGAACTTCTCGCCGCCGCGAAATCCGAAGGCGAAGTCACCGTCTATTCCTCCACCAACGAGCAGGAGGGCCTGCCGCTGTGGAAGCTCTACTCCGACGCCACCGGCGTCAGGGTCAATTACGTGCGCAACGCGGAATCGCCGATGCTGGCGAAGATCGCGCTTGAAGCGCGCACGGGACAGCAGTCGTGGGATGTTCACAACGCCGGCTCGGTTCATCACATCCCGCCGACGCTGGCGCTGGCGTGGGAGCCGCCGCTGGCGAAGGACATCATGCCGGAGGCGCGCGGCCCCGACAAGCGCTGGCACGGCGTTTACGCCGGCTACAACGCGCCGCAATACAATACGAACCTCGTCAAAAAAGAAGACCTGCCGAAAAGCTACGAGGACTTCGCCGCGCAAAAGCAATGGTCGGGCAAGGTCGCGCTTGAGGGCACGGACCGCGAATGGATGGAAGCCCTGCTTTTGCATTTTGGCCGCGACAAGGGCCGCAAACTGCTCGGGGATTTCGCCCGCAATCTCAATCCCGTGATCGTCGACGGGCACTTCGCCATGGGGCGGCAGATTTCCGCGGGCGAATATCCGATCGCGTTGGTGAACTACACGATGCTGGCCACCAATCTGAAACAACAGGGCGCGCCCACCGATTATTTCCCGCTCGATCCCGTGCATCTGTGGTTTGGCATGGTCGGCCTCAACGCGAAGGCGCCGCATCCCAACGCCGCGAAACTCGCGGCGAATTTTCTGCTCAGCCGCGAGGCCCAGGAGCATTCGTCAAGGAACGGCGGGCGCATCCCGACGCGTCTGGACGTTGAGTCCAATCCGAAGGACGTGCGGCAACGCCTGGCGGAAAAGAAGATCATCTTCCTGCAGCAGACCCCCGACGAGACAAAAGCCTCGCAGAAAATGTTCGACGAAATCTTCCGGGCGCGCTAGGCGCGGGCGCTTCACGCCGCCTTGGGCGGGAGGGTCTCGAGTTCCGTCTCGTAGGCCGGCTGCATCTTCATTTCAAGGCCGTTCTTCGCCAGCGCGTCGATGAACATCCGCCGCATCGCCGGCGTCTCGTCGGCGTAATCGAGTTGATCGCCGCCGATGCGCCGGCTGTAGAAGCACTTCAGCACGCCGTCCGTGTTGCGCGGCGAACCGGACGTTCTGAACGCCAGATAGCGCGCCGGCTCGCGGCCCGTGTTGAAATGCTGGTGATAGACCGCGTTGCGCGGCACGATCAGCGTGCCGACCTCCCAGTCGAAACGCTGCGGCGGCTTCTCGATTCCATCGAGCCAGCACAGGGAATAGCCTTCGCCCGACAGGATGATCACATGAGCGCCCGGCCCGTGCGCGTGGGCTTTCTTGTAGGTTCCCACGGGAAACTGCGAGAGATGCCCGGCTTGCGACGTGCGCGCCAGGGTGAAGCGCAGATGCTGGCCGCCCGCGCCGCGCTCATGCGCCATGGCGAGCGGAATGTTCAGCGCGTCGGGAATGAAATTGGTGTGGACGCGCCAGTGTTCGCGGTCGTTTTTGGCGGAAAAATAATCCGGCTCGCCGCTGAACTTGTCGGGGAAATCGAAGGGATTGTTGAAGACGAATTCGAGATTGTCGTAGGCGTTGACGATCGACGGCGCGTTGGTCACGGAGACGTAACGCACGGGGTGCGAGCCCGACCCGTTGAAATGCTGGTGATTGCAATTGAGGGGAATGCCGAACAGCGCGCCTTCCTTCCACTCGAAGGTTATGCGCTTGCCCGCGTTGTTCCACACGGTCGTCGAGCCGCGCCCGGAGAGGATCATCACCATCTCCTCGTAGATTTGCCTGTGCGGGTTGAGTTTGCCGCCGGGCGGTATCTCCATCACATGGCAATCGTTGGTGTGGCCGGAGGCGTCGTGATTGAGAAACGCCGCGTTGCCCCCGCGCCGCGCCCACGGCTTCAGCGGCACGCGGTTGAGGTTCGGCACGTATTCGGCGTTGAGAATGTCGAGCCCTTCGTTCAGCACGAAGCGCGCGTAGGGACTGCCCATCTCCGAGGCGAATTTCTGTTTGAGATTGTCGAGAATGGCTTCCCCGGACATGCGGCGCTCCCGTCGTGATGATTGGATGTGGCGGGACTATTGCCATTCCGCTGCCGCGAGCGCAATCGGGGCAAAACCGGAACGCGGACCTGGAAGTCACCCGTTCCAACGCCTGCATTGATCCCGCGCGCCCGACGCGCCAACATGGCGCGACAAACCCTGGAGGAAACCATGATCTGCGCAGCCCATCTGTTTCGCGCCGCCGTCTCCATAGCCGCGCTCGGCGCTTCCATCGCGGCCTCGGCCCAAACCGCCAACGCCCGCCGCGACGCCTTCCACTTTCTCAGCGAGATGAACAAGGCCTCCGCCGTCATGGTGGTGGAACAGAACATAGTGCCCAGGCCGCTTGGCGCGATAATCGCCAAATCCATCGCCCAGGTGATCGCCGATCAGGAAAAGCCCGGCGCCGCCCGGTCCGGCGATTATCTCAAGGTGGAGCAGTTGCTGATCGGCGTCGGCGGACCCGACGTGACGCGCCTGCATTCGGGCCGCAGCCGGCAGGACAT
>JANYDZ010000213.1 GCA_025363375.1 Hyphomicrobiales bacterium | reverse complement strand
GCTTGTCGAAAATCTGGGCCGCACCAACATGCCCGTCGCCGACGAGGTCGAGGCCTTCCGCAAGTTGACGGAGGAAGACGGGTTTTCGCCAGAGCAGATCGGCGACCGCTTCGGCATCAGCCATACGACCGTCAGGCGTCGGGTAAAGCTCGCAAAAGTGTCCGGGAAAATCATGGAGGAGTTTCGGGCGGGGCATGTGACCTTGGACCAGATGGAGGCCCTTGCGGTCGCCGATGATCACGCCGAGCAGGAAGCGGCCTTCTATGGCCTGCCCGAATGGAACCGGGACGGACGGCAAATCCGGGCGCAACTCACGGCGGAAAAGATCAGGGGGGATAACCGCCTTGTGCGTTTCGTCGGGCTGGACGCCTACACGAACGCCGGGGGTTCCGTGACGAAAGACCTCTTTAGCGAGGGGACGGAACTCTATCTCGACAGCAAGCCGCTTGTGATGAAGCTCGTTTTCGAGCGTCTGGCGGCGGCGGCGCAGGGGGTGGAGGCCGAGGGCTGGAAATGGACCGAGTATTTCGCCAGCGAAAGGGAATGCGGTCAGCACCTTCCGACCATTCCCTCATTCAAGCGGGAACACACGGAAGCCGAGAATGCCGAGGTTGCCGGCATCATGGCTTTCATCGAGGCCAATGAGCCCGGGTATGACGCCGGAGAAATGTCGGAAAACGACCAGGAAGCCTACGACGCCAAAATCGCCCGTATGGACGAGATCGACGCTGATTGCATCGGTTTCGACCGCGAACTTGTCGCTTTCGCGGGCGCGCGGCTGTTTCTGAACCATGATGGCGAGATCGTCGTCAGGCGGGGATTGCTGAAAATGGAAGAACAGCACGAACTCGCGGCGCGGGAGCGGGCGAAAGCTGCCGAACAGCGTGAGGCCGATGCGCTGTTGCGTGGCGAGGTCTTTACGCCGGAGCCGCCAACACCCCCAGGCGAGACGCAGGAAATCGAGGAAGGCGCGGTCCTCTCCGCCGCCGTCATCGAAGACCTCACCAAATACCGCACGGCGGCGCTGGCGTGCGAACTGGCGGAGCGTCCGGACGTGGCGCTGGCGACCCTTGTGCATGCGATGGCGCTGCCGCTCGTCTATGGCAATGGCAGGGGCTACGGCCTCACCCCGGCGGTCGTGATCCGTCCGACGCCCGCGCCAATAAACGTTTCGACAGCGGACGAGGACAATCTTTCGGCGTTTAAGGCGTTCGAAGAGATTGGCGCGCATTGGCTGGCGATCCTGCCCGAAAATGCGGCGCAACTCTGGACGTGGTGCTTTGCGGCGGAGCCCGAACAGCTGCAAAAGCTTCTGGCATACCTTGTGGCGTCAACGACCAACGCGGTCGCCTTCCGCCACGAAGCCGCCAGTTTTGGCGCGAACCGGCTGGCGCACGCTGAAAAGCTTGCCGAGGCCGTCAATCTCGACATGGGCAAATGGTGGAGGCCGGGACGCGAGTTTTTCAAGCGCGTTCCCAAATCCATCGCGGCGCAGGCGGTGACCGAGGCGGGTTGCGACCCCAGGACGTCCGCCGCCATCCTGAAAGGGACAAAGGCCGAGGCGGTAGACATCGCGGAACGGGCGCTTGAAGGCCGTGGCTGGCTTCCCGCGCACTTGCGCAGCCGCCCTGCCCCCGAAACCGTCCATGAGGGCGAGGACGTGTCGTGCGAGGCCCCGTATTTGACTGAGGATGCCGGGGAGAACGACCCAGCCGGCGAATTCGCCGACGACGGTCACGACGAGGTCGGCGCGCTGGCGAGCGTTTACGGCCCCGACGAAGAATAGATTGCGCCGCCTGAAATACCCGGGGCCGGAGTTTCCGGCTCCGGTCTCCCTGCCCTTTCAAAGAAATTCAGATGGGAAACATCATGTCCTCGTTCACCGCCTGGTTGCTGGACCCCGCCGCGGCGACAATCCGTCCCGTCATCATCGACCACGAGAATGTGCTCGCGGCGCTGTGCAAGCTCATCGGCTGCCGTTCCGTTGACGCTGTCCAGATCGACGACACGCATTTCGCCTATTGCGACGACGAAGGCATGATGGAGAAGGTCACGGGTCTCTGGTCGATCCGGGATCACGAGCAATCGCCGGTTGCCGGGCGCGCGG
>JANYDZ010000212.1 GCA_025363375.1 Hyphomicrobiales bacterium | reverse complement strand
ACGACGCATGGCCCCGGCATTTGCGTCATCGCGCAAAGCGGCGCCATGTCCGGCAATATCCGCTATGCCCTGCAAGGGCGCGGCGTGCCGGTTTCGCATTCGATCTCCACCGGCAACGAAGCGGTGACCGCAGCCGAGGATTGCGTCGATCTCCTGATCGACGATCCCTGCGTCAGCGCCTTTGCGCTGTTCGTGGAACAGGTGCGCCGCCCGCGGAATTTTCTGGCGCTCGCGGCGCGCGCGCGCAAGGCGGGCAAACCCATTGTGTTGCTGCATTCGGGGCGCTCGTTGCGCGCGCGCGAAGCGGCCAGGACGCATACCGGCTCCCTCGCCGGCGATTACGCGGTGATGCGCGCATTTGTGGAGCGCGAAGGCGTGATCCTCGTCGAAGGGCTCGATGAACTCTTTGACGTCTGCGCGTTGCTGGCGCGCGACGTAAAGCCCATCAACGGCGGCGTCGCCGTAGTCTCGAACTCCGGCGCGTTGCGCGGGCTCAGCCTCGACCTCTGTGAAGACATCGGTCTCGCCATTCCAGAATTCTCGGCCGCCACAGCCGCCGCGCTGAAAGCGCTGCTGCCGTCTTTCGCGACCGTCGACAATCCGCTCGACGTCACGGCCGCCGCCATGACCACGCCAAGCCTTTTCGGCGAAAGCGCGCGCGCCATCATGGACGATCCCGGCATCGGCTTCGTGCTGGTGGCGGCGATGGGCGGCGGCACGCCGCAGCAGATGTTGAAATGGAAAGCCGTGCAGCCGGTCATCGAGAATGGCGGGAAGCCCGCCGCGCTGTGCTATCTCGGCGACGAATATCCGCTCAATGAAGCGTTCCTCAAGGAAGTGCGCGCCGCCGGCGTGCCGTTTTTCCGCTCGCCCGAACGCGCCTTGCGCGCCGTGGCGCGGCTCGCCGCGTGGAGCACGGCGATGGCGGGCGCGAAGGCCGCCCGGCCGCAAGCCCTGGACGCGCCGCGCGCGCGCTTTCCGCAAAGCGGAACCATCGCGGAATGGCGCGGCAAGGATGTGCTGGCGCAGATCGGCGTACACACGCCGCGCGGCCGTCTGGCGCGCGGCGGCGACGAAGCGCGCGCGATCGCGGGTGAAATTGGATATCCCGTCGCGCTGAAAGCGCAAGCCGACGCGCTGACGCACAAGAGCGACGCCGGCGGCGTGCGCCTTGGCCTCGTCAACGAGCTCGATGTGCAATCGGCCTATGCGGAAATGCTCGCGCGCGTCGCCAAGGCGCGGCCCGGCCTCGCGCTCGACGGCGTTCTTGTCGAGGCGATGGCGCCGAAGGGCGGGCTCGAAATGATCATCGGCGCGCGCCGCGATCCCCATTGGGGGCCCGTGCTGCTTGTCGGGCTTGGCGGCGTGTGGACGGAGGCGCTGCGCGACGCGCGCCTGCTGCCCGCGGACGCCAGCGCGGCGGAAATCGCGCGCGAGCTCGACAAGCTGAAAGGCGCGCCGCTTTTGCACGGCATGCGGGGTTCCCCGCCGCGGGATATCGCGGCTTTCGCCGGGATCGCCGCGAAAATCGGCGCGCTGATGCTGGCGAACCCGGAGATCGTCGACATCGACGTCAATCCCGTGAATGTTTACGCGCAAGGCGACGGCGCGCTGGCGCTCGACGCGCTCTTCGTGACGGCTTAGCTTCGGAGGACGGCATGGATTTCAGTTTCACCGAAGAACAGGACATGCTGCGCGACAGCGTCATCAAGCTGATGGCGAAACACGCGCCGCCGGAAAGCCTGCGCAAATGGGACCGCGAGCGCGTCTACCCCGAGGTCCTCTATCAGGCCTGGGCGGACGCGGGACTGCTGCGCCTGCCTTTCCCCGAGAAAGTCGGAGGGCTCGGCGGCGGCGCGCTTGATCTGGCCATTGTCGTCTACGAACTCTCGCGCGTCTCAACCGACGTCGGCATGGCGTTCGGCGGCAGCATTTTCTGCGGGCTGAACGTGCTGCGCAAAGGCACGGACGAACAGCGCGCGCGCTGGCTGCCGCCGCTTCTCGAAGGCAAGATCAAATTCGCCATCGGCATTTCAGAGCCCGACGCGGGCTCGGATGTCGGCGCCATTCGCACGACCGCCGTGCGCGACGGCGACGATTACATCGTCAACGGACAAAAACTCTGGACGACCGGCGCGGGCCTGAAGAACAGCACGATTTGCGCCTACGTGAAAACGGACACCAAGGTTCATTATCGCAAGGGCATGACGCATATTCTCATCGACAACACCATGCCCGGCGTCGAGTTGCGCAAACTCGACATGCTCGGACGACGCAGCGTCGGCACCTACGAATGCTTCTTTAAAGATGTGCGCGTGCCTTTGGACCGCGTCATCGGCGGCGAAGGCGGCGGCTGGGATTGCCTGATGGGCGGATTGCAATTCGAGCGCGCGGTGTCCTCCGCCGGCAATTGCGGCGGCGCGCAGGCGGTGTTCGACCTGGCGAAAAAATACGCGATGGAGCGCGTGCAGTTCGGCCAGCCCATCGGTTCATTTCAAGCCATTGGCCACATGCTCGCCGACATGGAGACGGAGATCGAGGCCGGGAAAATGCTGACCTGGCGCGCCAACTGGCTGGTGTCGCAGCGCAAGGACGCGCTGAAGGAGATCACCCACGCGAAACTCTTCACATCCGAAATGTACGCGCGTCACGCCAATATGGGCGTGCAGATCATGGGCGGCTACGGCCTCAATCAGGAATTCGACATGGAGCGCTATTTCCGCGATTCCCGCTCGACGACGATCGCGGCGGGCACTTCGCAGACACAACGCAATTTGCTCGCCAATCTCATGGGACTGAAATCGTCGAAGTGAAACCGCCCGACAGGAGTCAAACTATGGACGCACAAGCAAAGGCGCGAACATTTTCGCTGCGCGGCATGGATCATTTCACCGTCATCACCACGAACAACGCGAAGACGCAGGAATTCTACGAGATGATCGGCCTGCGCGCGGGGCCGCGCCCGCCTGATCTGGGCGGCGTCGGGCTGTGGCTCTATACGGGCGAAAGGCCGATCCTGCACGTCATCCAGAAGAAAGACCTGCCGAGCGACGCCGCCGGCATGCTCGATCACATGGCGTTTCGCGCCACCGGCATGCACGCCGTCATCGCCATGCTGAAGGAGAAGGGCGTCGCCTGGCGCATGCGCCGGCTCAACGATCCCTTCGGCGTCTGGCAGATGTTTTTCAAGGACCCGTTCGGCGCGAACGTCGAGCTCGATTTCGACGGCGACGAGCCCGCGCCGGAAGGATGGAGCTTTGGCAACGGGTGGGGCAACGGCTGAAGCGCGCCTAGCGCTTCTTCGCCTCCACCTGTTTCGCCCAGGTCTCCCAATTGCGCTCCAGACCTTCGTTTGAACCGGAGGTCTGACCGGCGGACGTCGTCAATTCGCATTCCTTGTCGGACAGGTATTTCACCTTGCCGCCGCCTGCGAGGGCGATGGCTTGCGCCGTGAGCTTCGCCGCCACCTCGGTGAACACCGCGCGGAAGACGACCTCCTTGAGGCTTCGCCCGACCACCGTGTTGCCATGTCCACGCATCAGCGCGACAGGGCGGTTGCCGATGGTTTTGGCGAGCGCCCTGCCCTTGTCGCCCGACGTCACCAGCAAATTCGCCGCGTCGGGAAAGGTGTCGTGCAGATCAAAGTTGGGCACGCCCCCGCACAGAAAACTCCCCGTCTGGGCCACCGGACGAAATGGAATCTCCACCACGCCAAAAGGAATCACCGCGGGCGAATGCGAATGCACGACGGCGTTGATCTGGGGATGGGCGCGAAAAATTTCGGAATGAATAAAGAGTTCGCGATACACCGGCTTGTCGCGCGGGCCGCCGGTCGGCTTGCCGTCGAAGTCGAATTCCATGACGTCGCCGGCTTCGATCTCGGAGGGCGCGCGCGCGCGCGACAGAAAGAACCGCTCGGGATTGGCGGGATTGCGCACGCTCACATGGCCGAACCCGTCGACCACGCCCTGGTCGAACAGAATGTGATTGGCCATAACGAGATCGGCGACGAGCGGAGGCGGGCCCACCTGCGCGGCGGCGGGCGCCATCATGGCGCTTATGGCGAGCGTGATGGCGGAAACGGATTCGGCGATGCAGGTGCAAAAAGTCAAGCGGGACATGGCGTGTTCCTCGTGTTGTGTCAGGCTTCCGGCGCGCTGCCGGCCCATGGCGAACCGGTGATGTCGAAGACGACGCCGTCGGGCCCGCGAAACTTGATCTCGGCGTGGCGGCCGGCGGGCGTGCCGTCCTTGCCGTCGATGCAGAGCAGGCCCATCTCCTCAAGCTTCCGCGTCCACGCTTTGGTGTCGTCGACGACGACGCCGAAGTGATGCAGCCCGGTGTAATCGAGGCCCTTGCCGAGCTGGTCCCAACCGAATTTCAGGATGGCTACGTTGATCGCGCCGTCGGTCATGAAGACGCCCGAGCGACGCGGCGCCTCCTTCGTCAGATCCGGGTCGATGTGGTGGCGGGAAACCTCCGTCCAGCCGAAAGCCTCGGCGTAAAACGCCGCCGCGCGCCCCGGATGATCGCTGGCGATGGCTATGTGTTTTATTTTCTGCATGGCGTCCTCCCGAAGGTTTAATAGCGCCCATTTCACACCGCTTTGCCGCGCCGCGCAATTGACAAGTTTTGCGCGGCGCTTAGGGTCGCGTAAATTCTCGCCGCATGGGAGCGGAATATGCCTGAAAGACCGTTTCTGATGGACCAGTGGTACGTCTGCGCCCGCAAAGCGGAGCTGACGCGCGCGCCCTTGGCGCGGCGCATTTGCGGCGTGCCCCTGGTGTTCTTTCGCCGCGAGGACGGCTCCGCCGTCGCGCTCGACGAGCGCTGTCCGCATCGCAAATATCCGCTGTCGAAGGGCCAGCTCATCGGCGACGATATCGAATGCCCCTATCACGGCATCCGCTTTGGCGCGGACGGCGGCTGCACGCTCATTCCCGCGCAGGCCGAAATTCCGCGCGGTTTTGGAACGCGCGCCTTTCCGCTCGTCGAAAAGTCGGCGCTCGTCTTCGTCTGGATGGGCGATCCGGCGCTGGCCGACGCCGCGCTGGTTCCCGATTTTTTCGAGAATGATTCGCCGGATTGGAAGCCCATGTCGGATTATCTGCGCATCGAAGCCAATTGGCAGCTGGTTGTCGACAATCTGCTCGATCTCACGCATCTGACCTTTGTGCACAAGACGACGCTCGCCTCGTCGGGCATTCAGGAAAATCCGCTCATAGTCGCCGTCGAAGGCGACAGCGTGCGGGCGCGGCGCGAGATGCACAATGTGGAGCCCGCGCCGATCTTCCGCACCATGCGGGAGTTCAAGGGCAATATCGACCGGTTCCAGAACATCACATTTTGTCTGCCGAGCCATGTCCACATCAAGGTCGAGGCCACGCCCGCCGGCGTCAACGACGACCCCGACCGCGCGCATCATGTGGTGCTCAATCACCTGACGCCGGAGACGGAGCGATCGACGCATTATTTCTGGTCGATCACGCGGCGCATCCGCATCGACGACGACGAGATTTCCGAGCGGCTGCATCGGCTCAACAAGATGGCCTTCGACGAGGATGTCGACGTCTTGCGCCGCCAGCAGGAGATGGTGGATATGGACGCCTCGCCGCTGGTCAATCTCGCCGCGGACAAAGCGGTGAACGAAGCGCGGCGCATCATTCGCCGCAAGTTCGCGGATGAAGCGGCGCGGGCTTGATTGGTCCGGAGATTTCACATGAACATACGCGCCGCCGTTCTTCGCGATCACTCGCTTTGCATGCCGATCGAACGCGTCGCGGTCGACGAGCCGCGCTCCGACGAAGTTCTGGTGCGCATCGTCGCGACAGGCATTTGCCACACGGATATCAAGGTGGCTCAAACGCAAGGCCTGTCGCCACGCCCCATTGTGCTGGGGCACGAAGGTTCGGGCGTTGTCGAGAAAATCGGGACCAATGTGCGCAAGCTCGCCGAAGGCGATCACGTGGTGCTGACCTTCGATTCATGCGGGCGCTGCCCCACCTGCCTCGGCGGCAAGCCGTCTTATTGCTACGAAGTCCAGGCTGTGTGCTTTGGCGGCAAGCGGCTCGACGGCACAACAAGTCTCGCCTGCGGGAACGCCGCCGTGCACGGCAATTTCTTCGGTCAGTCCTCCTTTGCGACGCACGCCCTCGCCAATGAACGCAACGCCGTCAAGGTGCGCAAGGACGCGCCGCTGGAATTGCTGGGCCCGCTCGGCTGCGGCTTGCAAACCGGCGCGGGCGCGGTGTTGAATTCGTTGCGCGTCGGCGCGGGCGCGAGCATCGCCGTGTTTGGCGCGGGCGCCGTGGGCCTCTCGGCGGTGATGGCGGCGCGCATCGCGGGCGCGTCGAAAATTTTCGCCGTCGATGTTGTCGATGAACGTCTGGCGCTCGCGAAAGAGCTTGGCGCGACGCATGCGATCGACGGACGCAGGCAAGACGCGCTCGCGGAGATTTTGTCCGCCACCGGCCGCGGCGTGGATTTCAGTCTTGACACGACGGCGGTGGACGCCGTGATCAAGCAAGCCGTTGATTGCACGGGGCCGCTGGGGACGTGCGGGTTGATCGCCAACAAAAGCCCGGCGCAGAATGCGCAGGTGAATATTCTGGGCTCGATGCTGCGAGGCCGGACGATACGCGGCATCGTGCAGGGCGACAGCGTGCCGGATATTTTCATCCCGCGCCTTGTGGATTTCTTCATGGCGGGAAAATATCCATTTGACCGGTTGGTGAAATTCTACCCCTTCGACGAGATAGACAACGCCATGCGCGACGCTGAGGCAGGCGCCGCGATCAAGCCGATTTTGCGTATGTGAGCGCATTGCCAAACGGCGCGGAGAGGCGCAGTTTATCTTCCCATAGGCGCGGTCCGGACAAGCCGGCGCGCACTCAAGGGAGGCTCCCATGACGAATCCAGTTGAACGGCGCCGTCTGTTGCAGGCGGGCGCGGGGTTGATGGCCGGCGCAATGCTGCCTGGCGCGGCGCAAGCGCAGTCCGGCAAGCCGACTTACGAATTCGCAGTCAAGGACATCGTCTATGGCACGCTCGGCGGAAAGGCGCGGCTGGCGCGGCTCTACCAGCCCGCCGGCAACGGTCCATTTCCCGCAGTGCTGCAAATCCACGGCGGCGCTTGGACGGGCAAGGACCGCACGGATGGCCAGCACACGTCGCTTGAACTGGCGGCCGCCGGCATCGTGGCGCTCTCCATCGATTTTCGCAACGGCTCCGAGACGCCCTATCCCGCTTCCCTGCAGGATATCAATTACGGCATTCGCTGGCTGAAAGCGCACGCGAAGGAATTCGGCTCAAGCTCCGCAAGCGTCGGGGCCTATGGCACTTCGAGCGGCGGGCATCAGGCCTTGCTTGCCGCCATGCGGCCCGACGATCCGCGCTATCGCGTTCACCCGCTGCCGGAGGCGCCGGACATGGATGCGCGTCTTGCCTTTGTCGTGTCCGGCTGGGGCGTGCTTTATCCGCTCGTGCGCTATGGTCTCGCCAGGGAACAAGGCAAGATGGATCTGGTCAAAAGCCACGAGACGTTCTTCGGCAACGACGCAGGCCAGATTGAAGCGACGCCGGCCTTGATCCTCGAGCGCGGCGAAAAAGCGTTCCTGCCGCCGGCCATGGTCTATCAAGGCACAAAGGACGAATGGACCACGGTGGAACTCGCCGAACGCCTCGCAAAAGCCTGGGGAGCCGGCGGCGGAATCATGGACCTCGTTCTGGCCGAAGGCGAACTCCACACCTTCGTCAACGATCATCCCTTCAAGCCGAACTCGGTGAAGGCCGTCGATCAGATGAAGACCTTTATCAAGAAATACGGCGCGGCGCAGAAGGCGCAATTGTAGGACCGCGCGTTCACTCCGGCTTGATCCCCGCGTCCCGCATGACCTTGCCCCACAGCGAGGTCTCGTCCGCGATGAATTTCCTCGCCTCGTCCGGCGAGTTGCCGATGGGCGCCAGATGCAACGCGCGGAGCCGGGCGGAAAACTCCGGCTTGCGCAGGATCGTCACAACGTCCGCGTTGATCTTTCCCACGATCGCCGCGCCCGTGCCTTCCGGCGCGACGAGGCCGAACCATGAGACGGAACGAAAATTTGGCACGCCGGCTTCCGCCATTGTCGGGACATCGGGCAAGCGCGGCAGACGTTGGTTGTCGGCCACCGCGATGATCCTGGTCTGCCCGGCTTCGGCGAGCGGCACGGCGCCGCCTACATTGTCGAACATGGTGTCGAGCCGTCCGGCGGTCAGATCGATGTTCGCCGCCGGGCTGCCGCGATAGGGCACGTGCAGCATTTCGATGCCGACCCGCGTGGCGAAGAGGCTGCTGGTCAGATGAGGCGTCGTGCCAATGCCCTGCGAACCATAGGTGAGCTTGCCCGGGTTCCCGGCGCCGTAGTCGATGAGTTCGCGCACCGTGGATATCTTGAGCGCGTTGCTGACGACAAGCACGTTCGCCAGACTTAATGGATTGGTGATCGCAACAAGTTTCGTCGGATCAAACGACATCGCCTTGAACAAAAGCGGATTGATCGTCAGCGGACCGGGATGACTGAGCATCAGCGTGTGTCCGTCGGGCTCGGCGCGAGCGAGCGTTCCAGCGCCCGTGTTGCCCGCCGCGCCAACGATATTTTCAACGACGATCGGCTGCGACCATGCGCGTTGCAACTCGTCTCCCAGCATGCGCGCGACGACATCGACGGTGCCGCCGGGCTGGGAATTGACGATGAAACGAACGGGCCTCGTCGGCCAGACCGCGTTCTGCGCCGCGCCCGGAACGCTGAAGGCGGCGAACAGCGCCGCCGCGGCAACGCGCATTCGTGCGGTCATGGCAATTCCTCCGCGCTTTTGTTAGAGACTGTCCATGTCGCCCAGTGTGGCATGCCGGCTCGCGCTGGCAAGCCCCTTTGAGCCAAGCCCGTTTGATCCGAGACCTGAATGAAATTCGCGCCAATGTCCGCCCGGCGATGCCTTGGCGCCGCCTTCCTCGGCCTTGCGAGCCCGGTCGCCGCGCAGGACGCCGGCGCTCTCGCCAAAGTCTTCTAGGACAAGACAGTCACGATCGGCGTCGGCTCCTCGACCGGCGGCGGGCTCGACACATTCGGCCGCCTCGTGTCGCGCCATATGGGCAAGCACATTCCCGGCAATCCGACCGTGATTGTCGCGAACCTGCCCGGCGCCGGCGGCAACATCCTCGCCAACAATCTCTACGCCGTCGCGCCGAAGGACGGCACCTACATGGGCATCACGTTCCCGAGCGTGATTATCGATCCGCTGCTCAGTGAAAATCACAGAGGGTATGACCCGACGAAATTCAATTACCTCGGCAACGCCAACCCCGAAGTGCTTGTCTGCATGCTGCGCCAGGACGCGCCGGTAAAAAAGCTGGAGGACATTCTTACGACCGAACTCATTATCGGCGCCACCGCGCCCGGCAGCACGACCGCGGATTTTCCGGCGATCGCGAAGGGGCTGCTTGGCGCGAAATTTCGCATTGTCACGGGCTATCAGGGTTCGCGCGAAGTGACTCTGGCGATTGAAAAGGGCGAGGTGCAGGGCATCTGCGGCCTCGGCTGGTCGACGGTGCGCGTGCAATATCCCGAATTGCTCGGGGGCAAAATGTTTGCGCGCGTCTTCGCGCAGGAAGATTTGAATGGCCACGCGCAGCTCAACGCCGCCGGCGTTCCGATGATGCTGTCGCTTGCCAGGACCGCCGCCGACAAGCAGGCGCTGACGATGTTTTACGCGCAGAACGCCTTCAGCCGCCCCTTCATATTGCCGCCGGGCGTTCCCGCCGACCGCGTCGCCGCGATGCGCGATATTTTTATGAAGACGATCGCCGACCCGGAATTGCAGGCTGAAGCCGCGAAGATGAAGATCGACGCGGAGCCCACATCGGGCGAGGAATTGCAGAGAGTGATCGCCGCCATGTACGCGACGCCAAGGGACGTCGTCGAGCGCGTCCGCAAAGCGATGGGGCGTTAGGCCCGGTCGCCTGTTGAAATATTTGTACGACCCGTCAATTTCGGGCCTTGCGAAGGGCTTGTCGATGAACTTCAACGCCAGCGCGGACGCCGGGCGGACCATGGGGCCGCAAAATATGCGGGCGCGCGGCGACGATCCGGGAGACCACATATATGAAATGGATCGCAACCTTCTTCGCGCCGGTTTTGCTGTGGAGCAGCCTCGCGGCCGATTCCCCGCGCGCGCAGGACGCGCTTCGCGTCGCCGTTTCGGATTCGCCGCCGATATCCTTCAAAAACGCCGGCACAGGCTCCTATGAAGGGCTTGCCGTTGACGTCATGCAACGGATCGCCGTTGACGCGCGCCTTGAAATGATCGCCTTCGGCTCCATGCTCTCGGCGTTGAACGAGGGAAGGACCGATGTCGTCGTCATGTCCGGCAGCGATGAGCGCCGCCGCGTCGCGCGCTTCTCGGCATCGTTCGCGCGATACGGCGAGGCCCTGCTTGTGCGACGTGAAGACGCGGCCGCCTACACTGTGCTCGAGGATTTGAAGGATAAGACCGTAGGCTCGAACGCAGGCGGCGGCTGGATTGACGCCGCGACAAAAGCCGGCGCGAAAATCGTCACATTTGGCAGCGCCGAGCTGTCGCTGAACGCATTGCAAAACGGCGAAGTTCAGGCGGTTGTCGGCAACGCGCCGACCTATCGATATCTCATGCGGACCGGTTCATATCCCAACGTCCGCGTCGCCGCGTCCTACGCGCCGCGCCAGTTGAACGAACTCGCATTCGCCGTCCGCCCGTCGGACGGCGAGAGACTGGCGCGAATCAACGCCGGCCTGAAAACGCTCGGCGACGCCGGCGTGCTCGATCAATTGCGCGCAAAATGGGGTTTCTGATCCCGCGCCGCAGACCGTCACATCTTCGCCAGCATCAACCGCGCCGCTTCCTTCGCGGTCATTCCAATTCTGACTCCCAGTTTCAGGGCGACGTCGTTCGCAACCGAGATCACGCCGTCGTTCCAGGTGCTCAGTCCCTCGCCCAACCGCGCCGACATCGTGGAGACCGACGCCGCGGGCACGCCGCGTTCGGCGAGCAGGAAGACGCCTTCGACAGCCGAGTTCTTCGGCGCGATGCCGGCGTCGTTGGCGATGGCGCCTTTTGCCGCCATGCGGATGGCGCCATCGGACATGACGCGGCTGGAATTGGCGCCGCTGCAGAAAACATCATTCGGAATTTTTTCGCGGATGGCCGTGCTGCCCGGCGTCGCCCAGATGCGTCCTTGCGGCGTCGTCTCCATGACAACAGGCGCTTCCTCGGCGCCGGGCGAAGTGGGGATGGATTTGCCCGCCGGCGCCTTGGCGAGCAGCAGCGCGGCCTCCCAGGCGATCTGACCGGGCGCGACGCCGAGCGCGCGCGCCTGCGCGTTGGCGCGGCTGATCGTGCCGAGCAATGTGGCGCGGCCATTGCTCGTCTCCGCCGACATCACAGCGACGCTCGCGACGGGCACGCCGATGGTCTCGCCATGCTTCAAGCCGCTGATGCCCGCTTCGTCTTTCCCGATACCGGCGTCGGTCGCGATGACGGCTTTAACGCCCTTTGTGAAAATAGGCGCCAGCACGCGCGTGCCGCAATAGGAGCCGATGGCCACGACATCGGAAACGCCGATGGGATTGCCTTCGATATAGGTGGATGAATCAAAGGCGAGAATCCGTCCCGCCGCATCCTGGCCGACAACCAGCATTTTCTCGCGGCCAATGGTGGTTCCATCAACGATTGTCGCGGGCGCCGCCGCCCACGCGCGGCCGATGACCGCGAACGACGCAAGGCCGCTCGTCAGCACGTGTCGGCGATGCGGTTTGATGAACATGCGGATCTCCCCTGTCGTGCTTGAATTTCAGTCAAACCCGTAGAGCTTCGCGGGATTGTCCACGAGCACCTTTTTGATGATCGCCGGGTCGTTGTCGACATAGCGGTACAGCAGCTCCACGGGCTCGGCGTCGTTCATCATGCGCGCCTTGCGCCAACGCACATGCGGCCAGTCCGAGCCCCAGACCATGCGGTCGGGCGCGGCGCTGATAAACGCATGGCCGAAGGGCACGGCGTCGTCAAAGCCCTCGTCATAGACGGAGTCGCGGTTGCCGTTGGAGCACAACATCCACCAGTTCTCGTCCCGTTTCAGGCGCTCGATAATCCAGCGGCACGCGGGTTGCTCAAGCCCCCCGGAAAATCGCAGATGCGCCATATGGTCGATGACCATGGTAAGATTTTTGACGCTGGTCAGGAAATCCGCGAAATCGAGAACATCCTCGCCGTTGATATGCAGCTTGGCGTGCCAACCAATTTCGCGCGTCCGATCCATCGAGCGCCTGACGGAGGCCATCGAAAAGGATTCCGCGTATTTGCGCCCCACGTTAAACCGCGCGCCGCGGACGCCCAGCTCGTTGAGCCGCTCAAGCGTGGCGTCGGCGACATTGTCCTTGACGATGGCGGTCGCGCGGATGTTGCGGCGATCCTCGGGCGAAAGGCCTTCAAGCGTATCGATCAGCAGGGAATGATCGGTGTCGTATGGCATCGCGTGCACAATGACGCCGCGCGAAAAGCCCGCGCCCTTCAGCATGCCCTGCGCCTCTTCGAACGAACAGCCCTTCAGCGGCTGGTAAAGCGGATTTGGTTTGGCTGGATATTTTTTCACGTCGTCGTGGAATATATGAAACTGGCAATCGCAACTGCCGGGGGGCGGCGCGGGAACCGGCATTCTCGTATTGCGATCCCAATCGGGAAAGACTTCCTCCATCATGGTTCCTCCAAAACCGATTGCGCGCAGTGTGAACGCCGCGCGGTTTGAAATCAATCGCCGCCTATTTGAAAAGGCCGCCATAGACCCGCGCCCATTTGGGCATGGCGGCGTCAATCTCCTCGGGCGTCATGTAAATAGCGCGAAAGCCGCCGGTCTCGGGTTTCAGATCCTTCGCCTTCGCGGGCACGCGGGGATCGACGGCGATGTAATTCGCC
>JANYDZ010000170.1 GCA_025363375.1 Hyphomicrobiales bacterium | reverse complement strand
AAAAACTTCGCCAACGAATGGACGGATGTGGAGCGCGAGGAACAACTCGTTCGCCGCGGGCGCTATGTGGAGTTCAACCTGCTGCATGACCGTGGCACGATTTTCGGGTTGAAGACGGGCGGCAACGTGGAGTCGATATTGTCGTCGATGCCGCCCAGCGTAAAGTGGCCGTGACCTCCATGGAGAACCGCGGTGAGCGACCCGCAAAAGCCCATCGCCATTCACGCGTCGTCGGCGCCGCCGAAGGCCAAACGATCAAATTATCCCGAACCCTTTTTCAGCCGCATGGGCATGCGCGAAAAACATCCGCTTGGCGATCTCTTTGGATTGAAAAACTTCGGCGTCAATCTGACGAAACTCATGCCGGGCGGCGCATCCGCCCTGCTGCACCGTCACAGCAAGCAGGACGAGTTTATTTATATTTTGCAGGGCCATCCCACGCTGGTCACGGACAGGGGCGAATTCGCGTTGGATCCGGGCATGTGCGCGGGCTTTCCAGCGCTGGGGATCGCGCATCAACTGGTCAACCGGACGAACTCATATGTCGTGTACCTCGAAATTGGCGACCGCGCGGCGGGCGACGAGGGCAGCTATCCCGATGACGACCTTCAGGCCGTGATGGGCGCCGACGGACAATGGAAGTTCACCCACAAGGATGGACGGGAATATTGAGGCCAATCCTTGAGCGGATGCCCGATTTGCCCCGCCTCACCCCTTCGCTTCCGCGAAAGTCCACAGCTTGTGCGCCGCGTAGTTCCAGAAGAACACGATCCCCGTCGACAGCACCCGCCCGGCCATGGGCGGCAGGCCAATCTTGTCGGCGAAAAGCCAGACGAAAAAGCCGGTCATCGCAAAACCAACCGCCATAACGGCGGCAAAGCGCCAGCCGGCTTCGAGGTGGGTGCGTTCGGATTCGAATGTGTGCATGCGGTTGAGCGTGTAGGAGAGCACGCCGCCGCAGCAATAGGCGATCAGCGCCGCATAGACGTTTGGCACGGCAAAAAATACGCCGAGCACGAAGAACGTGCTCCAGTCCGTGATCGTCGCGGCGACGCCGACGCCGAAGAAAGTGATGAATTGCTTGAGCAAATGCATCCCAGCGGTCTAGCCGCGCGGGACGGGGATGTCACTGCCGAAATCCGGCTGTGAACAGGCTTGGCGTGGGTTATGGCGGATTTACCGCAAGGCGCGGTGGGCAAGTCTGTTTCGCCACAAGCCCGTTTCGCCCCTTCCCCCGCACTCGAATCTGGTCTAGAGAGACGCTACTTCGAGCAGGCGCACCCCGCTCGGACGCCCATCAGGGTTTTTCACACCCGCCGGGGTTTTCGCAAGGACGCGCTCGCGCCTCTCAGGGCCGGAAACGCGGCCTTTTTTTGTGTGCCCAGAAATTAGCCGCCCTCGGGCTGGCCCAGACCGGACAACCATGCCGAAACGCACAGACATATCCACGATCATGATCATCGGCGCGGGGCCGATTATCATCGGCCAGGCCTGCGAATTCGATTATTCGGGCACTCAGGCCTGCAAAGCCCTGCGCGCGGAGGGCTACCGGATCGTTCTGGTCAATTCCAATCCGGCGACGATCATGACCGACCCGGACATGGCCGACCGCACCTATGTCGAGCCGATCACCCCCGAGATCGTCGCCAAAATCATCGAAAAAGAGCGCGGCGACCGCTCCAGAGGCTTCGCGCTGCTGCCGACCATGGGCGGCCAGACGGCGCTCAACTGCGCTCTGTCGCTGGAAAGCATGGGCGTGCTGGAAAAATACGACGTCGAGATGATCGGCGCGACGGCGCACGCCATCGACATGGCGGAAGACCGCGAATTGTTCCGCAGGGCGATGGGCCGCATCGGTCTCGCCACGCCGCGCTCGCGGCTCGCCAACGCGTCGGATGTGAAAAGCGCCGACAAGGAGGAATTCGCCAGGGCCGTCGCGGCGATCGAGGCGAAGGAGAGCGACGCAGCGCTGCGCACGCGCGCGGTCGAGGCGTTCAAGCGCGACTGGGATTCAAACAACCCCGAGCGCAAACGGCGCTACATTTCCAAAGGCTTGCAGGAGGCGCTCGAGGCGCTCGACGACATCGGCCTGCCCGCGATTATTCGCCCCTCGTTCACGCTCGGCGGCACGGGCGGCGGCATTGCCTACAACAAGGCCGAATTTATCGACATCATTGAATCCGGGCTCGACGCATCGCCTACGACGGAAGTTCTCATCGAGGAGAGCGTGCTCGGCTGGAAGGAATTCGAGATGGAGGTCGTCCGCGACAAGGCGGACAATTGCATTATCGTGTGCTCCATCGAGAATATCGATCCGATGGGGGTTCACACCGGCGATTCCATCACGGTGGCGCCAGCCCTGACGTTGACCGACAAAGAATACCAGATCATGCGCAACGCGTCGATCGCCGTGCTGCGCGAGATCGGCGTCGAGACCGGCGGCTCCAACGTGCAATTCGCGGTCAATCCCGCCGATGGCCGCATGGTTGTGATCGAGATGAATCCGCGCGTGTCGCGCTCCTCCGCGCTGGCGTCCAAGGCGACGGGTTTTCCGATTGCGAAAGTCGCGGCGAAACTGGCGGTCGGCTACACGCTCGATGAAATCGCCAACGACATCACCGGCGGCGCGACGCCGGCTTCGTTCGAACCGACGATTGATTATGTCGTGGTGAAAACGCCGCGCTTCGCCTTCGAAAAATTCCCGGGCGCGGAGCCGTTGCTCACGACGGCGATGAAGTCCGTCGGCGAATCCATGGCGATCGGTCGCACCTTCGCCGAAGCTCTGCAGAAGTCTCTGCGTTCCCTCGAGTCCGGCCTTTCGGGCCTTGATCCCGTGGAGATCGAAGGCCTCGGCCTCGGCGACGACATGAACAAAATCCGCGCCGCGCTCGGCATGCCGACGCCGGACCGTTTGCTGGTTGTGGCGCAGGCCTTGCGGCTTGGCATGAACCCGCAGGAAATCCACGAAGCCTGCAGGATCGATCACTGGTTTATCGCTCGCCTCGACGAAATCGTCACGCTGGAAAAGCGCGTTCGCGAACATGGCCTGCCGCGCGACGCCGAAAATATGCGCATGTTGAAAGCCGCGGGCTTTTCGGACATGCAGTTGGGTTCGCTCAGCGGCAAGAACGAAGCCGACGTGCGCGCGCTGCGACACGGTCTCGAGGTGCGTCCCGTCTTCAAGCGCATCGACACCTGCGCGGCGGAATTCGCTTCGCCCACCGCCTATATGTATTCGACCTACGAAACTCCTTTTGCCGGCGCGCCCGCCTGCGAGGCGCGGCCCACGGCGGCGCGGAAGATCGTCATTCTCGGCGGCGGGCCGAACCGCATCGGCCAGGGCATCGAGTTCGATTATTGCTGCTGCCACGCCTGTTTCGCGCTGTCGGATGCGGGCTTCGAAACCATCATGATCAATTGCAATCCCGAAACGGTGTCGACGGATTACGACACGTCGGACCGCCTCTATTTTGAGCCTCTGACGGCTGAAGACGTGCTGGAAATCCTGACCAGGGAAAAACACAATGGAACGCTGGTTGGCGTCATCGTGCAGTTCGGCGGTCAGACGCCGCTGAAGCTTGCCCATGCGTTGCAGGAGGCCGGCATTCCCATTCTCGGCACATCCGTCGATTCGATCGATCTGGCCGAAGACCGCGACCGCTTCAAACGCTTGCTCGACAGGCTCGGCCTTAAACAACCCAGAAACGGCATCGCCTATTCGGTCGAACAATCGCGCCTGATCGCAAGCGATCTCGGGCTGCCGCTCGTCGTGCGCCCGTCCTACGTTCTGGGCGGACGCGCCATGGCGATCATCCGCGACCAGACGGAATTCGAGGATTATCTGCTGGGCACCTTGCCGAGCCTGATTCCCTCCGATGTGAAGGCGCGTTATCCCAACGACAAGACCGGCCAGATCAACACCGTGCTCGGCAAGAATCCGCTGCTGTTTGACCGCTATCTCGCCGACGCCATCGAAGTCGATGTGGACTGCCTGTGCGACGGGAAAACCGTGTTTATCGCGGGCATCATGGAGCATATCGAGGAAGCGGGCATTCATTCCGGCGATTCGGCTTGCTCGTTGCCGCCGCGCTCCTTGTCGCCGCAAATGATCGCGCGCCTTGAGGAGCAGACCAGGAAGTTGGCGCTGGCGCTCGAAGTCGGCGGGCTCATGAACGTGCAATACGCGCTGAAAGGCGACGACATCTATGTGCTTGAGGTCAATCCGCGGGCGTCGCGTACGGTGCCTTTTGTCGCCAAGGTGATTGGCACGCCCATCGCCAAGATCGCCTCGCGCGTCATGGCGGGCGAGCCGCTCGCCGGCTTCAACCTGAAGCCGTTCACGCTCGATCATGTCGGCGTCAAGGAGGCGGTGTTCCCCTTCGCGCGTTTCCCCGGCGTCGATACGGTGCTCGGCCCGGAAATGCGCTCCACGGGGGAAGTGATAGGCCTCGACCGCAATTTCGACATTGCTTTCGCCAAAAGTCAGATTGGCGGCGGGACGAAAGTGCCGACCTCAGGGACCGTCTTCGTTTCGGTGCGCGACGGCGACAAGGAGCGTGTGCTCGAAGCGATGCGTCTGCTGTCGGGCCTGGGCTTCAAAATCATGGCGACCGGGGGCACGGCGCGTTACCTGGAGGCGCGCGGGCTGCCGGCGCAAAAGATCAACAAGGTTTCGGAGGGGCGGCCGCATGTGGTCGACCGAATCAAGAACGGCGGCATTCAACTGGTGTTTAACACGACCGAGGGTTCGCAGGCGCTGGCCGACAGCCGATCGCTGCGCCGCGCCGCCCTCTTGCATAAGGTGCCCTACTATACCACTCTCGCCGGGGCCCTGGCGGCGGCGCAGGGGATCAAGGCCTACAAGGGCGGCGATCTGGAAGTACGCGCCCTGCAGGACTATTTCTCCTGAACCGGCCCCGGGGCGCATCTCCCCGCGGCGGTCGCCGGATGTAAGCGTATCGGCGGGCCCGCAGGGGACCGCCAAATTGTATAAGATCAAATTGGACGCGTTCGCGGAACATTTTGTCCCGCGAGCGGCAGGTTTTTCCCGCTTCCCGGTTCCGGCGCGGCGGGCAAGGATCGAGGCTTGGAAAGAGACCGACATGGATATGATTCCGATGACCGCCGCCGGTTACGCCGCGCTTGAAGCCGAGCTCAAGCGTCGCCAGCAAGAAGAACGCCCGCGCATCATCCAGGCGATCTCGGAGGCGCGCAGCCATGGCGATTTGTCCGAAAACGCCGAATATCATTCGGCGAAGGAATCGCAGTCCCTGAATGAGGGCCGCATTGCGGACCTGGAGGACAAGCTGTCGCGCGCCGAGGTGATCGATGTGTCAAAATTGTCCGGTAATACCGTCAAGTTTGGCGCGACGGTGACGCTCATCGACGAGGATACAGAGGAAAAGAAGATCTATCAGATCGTCGGCGAGAGCGAAGCCGACGTGAAAAGCGGCAAAGTGTCGATCACTTCGCCGATCGCCCGCGCGCTGATCAGCAAGAAGGTCGGCGACACCGTCGAGGTGAATACGCCTGGCGGCGGCAAGAGCTACAAAATCCTGAAGATCGCTTTCGTTTGATCTTGGCGGCGGAACATAGGCTTCCGCCCGGGACGAGCGCCTGGGTGCTGGGTTCCGGCAGGATCGGGCATGAAGTCCATTGTCACGGCCTTGCCCGGGCGCTGGGGCTTGAGCCCGTCGTCAGGCAAGTGCGCCCCCGCCTGCTGTTTGCGGCTTTGGCTCCATGGGGACCCATCGATCCACGCGACGCGCCGCATCGAGAGGGCGGCCTTCTGGCGCCGCCCTTCCCCGAAATTGCGATTGCGGCGGGGCGTTTGACGGTTCCTTATCTACGGGCGTTGAAGAAAGCCTCGCGAGGGCGCACTTTTACAGTCTGCCTGCAGGACCCGCGCATCGGGACGCGCGCGGCAGACCTCATCTGGGTCCCCGAGCACGACAAACTGCGCGGCGACAATGTTTTTGCCACCCTGACCTCGCCGCATGGGTTGCGGCCGGATGTTCTGGCGAAGGCGCGAGCGGCGCCCGACGCGCGCATCGCGGGGTTGGCGCGGCCGCGCGTCGCCATGGCGTTGGGCGGCCCCAGCGCGCACCACCGGTTCGAGGATGGCGATATAGAGGCGCTTGTCCGCATTGCCTGCGGTCTCGTTGCGGGCGGCGCCAGCGTCATGGTGACGCCGTCGCGCCGCACGCCGCCTGCCCTGACGCAGGCCATACGCGCCGCGCTGGACGCCGCCAAAGCCATTCCCGCCCGCGCTTTCGTCTGGGACGGGACCGGCGACAATCCCTACGCGCAGATGGTCGCCATCGCGGACGCGATTGTCGTCACCGCCGACAGCGCCAACATGATGGGCGAAGCGTTGGCGGGCGGCGTTCCCGTGCATGTCTATGAGCCGTCGGGCGGACATGCGAAACTGACGGCCTTTCTCAACCGGCTTGTCGCTGAGGGTTATGCGCGGCGCTGGCGCGGCGCGCTGGAGAGCTGGACCTGTGCGCCTGTGGACGCAACCGCGGCCATCGCAAACGAGGTTGTCCGGCGGTTTGGCGCTGCGCAAATCCAATCATGATTGGCTCACCAGCGGTCGGCGGTTTTACCGCCCCCGAGCGCTTCGGCGATCCGCTCCCGGGTTGCCCGCGCGGCTCCCTCCGGCAGCGCGTCGGCCGGGAAAAAGCCGGTCTCGACAATCTCCCAATTGGCGCCGCGCGGGGCCGTCTGATGAAAGGCGCGCACAATGTAGACGACAACGTGATCGCGCTCCGACGCGTAATTGTTGAAGTAGACCCCAAACAGCCGCGGTTCGCCGTCCAGAACAATGTTTCCTTCTTCCTCCAGTTCATGAACCAGCGCCTCCCGCGCGCTTTCGCCCGGTTCAACGCCGCCGCCCGGCAGGTGCCAGCCCGCCATGTAGGAATGACGGACAAGAAACACGCGGTTGTCCGCGTCAAACACCAGCGCGCGCACGCCCATCGTCAGGGGCCGCGCGAGGCGATTGCCGACATGTTGGACGCGCTGCAACCCGAACCGGATCACGCGCTTGAGTTTCTGCAAAGGCATCGCCGCTTTCCGCAATGGAGGATCGAGTATTGGACATCATCGCCCCGTCTCATTAGAAAAGCTCTAAGAAGCTGCCGGAGCCCCCTGTGAAGAGTTTTTCAGACCTGACTCCGCGCGAAATCCTCGCGGTGGCCATCGCGTCGGAGGAGGAGGACAGCCGTATCTATTCGGCCTTCGCCGAGGATTTGCGCGAACGCTATCCAGCCTCCGCCAAGGTTTTCGAAGAAATGGCGGTGGAGGAGACCAGCCACCGGCATCTGCTGCTCCAAATCTACGAAAAGCGGTTCGGCAAGAACCTGCCGCCGATCCGCCGCGAGGATGTGAAGGGCTTTCTCAAGCGCCGTCCAATCTGGCTCAGCTCCAACCTGGCGCTGGATACCATCCGCAAGGAAGCCGAGACGATGGAGTTTCAGGCGGCGCGTTTCTATCAACGCGCCGCGGCGCAGACCACGGATGTCGAAGTGCGCAAGCTGCTGGGCGACCTCGCCGAGGTCGAGGAAACCCACAAGACCAACGCGCATCAACTTGAGGCGTCCTATCTCACCGACGCCGTGCGCGAGGAAGAGGAAACAACAAGGCAGCGCATGTTCGTGCTGCAATATGTGCAGCCAGGCCTCGCCGGCCTCATGGACGGCTCCGTCTCGACGCTCGCGCCCCTGTTCGCCGCGGCTTTCGCGACCCATCACAATTGGGAAACCTTTCTGATCGGGCTCGCCGCCTCCATTGGCGCGGGCATCAGCATGGGGTTTGCCGAGGCCCTGTCCGACGACGGTTCGCTCACCGGACGCGGCACGCCTTGGATCCGCGGCGGCATCTGCGGGTTGATGACGACGCTTGGCGGACTCGGGCACACATTGCCGTATCTCGTGCCCGATTCCTGGCCCAACGCCTTCTGGTGGGCGACGGGGTTTGCCGGGCTGATCGTCTTTATCGAGCTTTGGGCGATCGCCTGGGTGCGCGCCAGGTACATGGATACGCCGTTCCTGCAGGCCGTGTTCCAGATCGTGGTTGGCGGCGCGATTGTGCTGGCGGCGGGGATATTGATCGGCGCGGCGTAACTCTGTGGCGTAACTCTGCTTGCCGCCGCGTTTATTCCCGGCGTATCCTTCCCGGGAACATCGGCGCCCGACCGCTGTCGCCGCATTGAGGGAGGAAAGTTCATGAGTAAAATTCATGAGGAATCGCGCCGCGCGTTTCTAATGGGGACGGCGGTCGGCGCCGCAGGCGCCGCGGCCGGAGCCACAATTGTCGCCGAAGCCGAAGCGCAGACGAAGACGCAGGCCCGCGTCGGCGCGGCGCCGGCGGTTGCGCACGGGACCGGCGCCGGCGGTCACGGCGCCTTTCTCAACGACGACGATCTCGCGACGGTCGCCGCCTACGCCGAACGCCTGATGCCGGGCGCGCCCGGCAAGCCCGGCGCGAAGGACGCCGGCGTTTCAAACTACATCGATCTCGCGCTGGCCGGCGCCTATGCCGACATGGGCGATATGTACCGGCGCGGCATCGCGGCGATCGACGCCTATTGCGAGGCGGCGTTCAAGGACAAGTTCGTCTACCTGAAGCCCGCGCAACAGGACGAGGTCGTCGCCGCGATGGAGGCCGGCAAAGCCACCGGCTTCACCTGGCCCTCCGCGCAAGCCTTCTTCAACACTTTGCGCGCGCACACGATGGAAGGCATGTTCAGCGATCCCATCTACGGCGGCAACAAGGATTTTGCGGGCTGGAGGCTCGTGGGTTTCCCCGGCGCGCAACCGACCTTCACCGCCGCCGACATGCTCAGCAACAAGCCGTTCACGCGCGTGCCGACCATCGGCCTGCAAAGCCGCGTCAAGGCCCCTGCTCCCGCCAGGCGGGGTTGAGGCCATGGCGACGCAAAAGACAGACGTTGTCATCGTCGGCGCGGGCGCCGTTGGCGGCATCATGGCCGCCGAACTCGGCAAGGCCGGCATCAAGGTGGTCGCGCTGGAGCGCGGGCCCCGCTTGCAGACAAAGGACTTCGAGCCGCACGACGAGCTGCGTTATTTCACGCGCCAGGATTTGCGGCCCAACACAAAGCTGCATCCGGTGACGTGGCGGCCCAACAAGGACACGCGCGCCACGGGCATGAACTCCCTCAACAACGGCGCGCAGGCCGGCGGCGGCACCGTGCATTACGGCGCGGTGTCGTGGCGCTTTCACGAAGATGATTTTCGCGTGCGCTCCTCCACCATAGAACGTTACGGCGAGAAGGCGTTGCCCGAGGATTCCTCTGTCGTCGACTGGCCGCTGAGCTATGCCGACCTTGAACCCTGGTACGACCGCGCCGAGTACGAGCTTGGCGTCTCCGGCAAGGCTGGCAATCTGCAGGGCCGGAAGATCGACGGCGGCAATGTGTTCGAGGCCCCGCGCAAACGCGAATATCCGCTGCCGCCCTTGCAGATGGATCAATCGGGCCTTGTCTTCGAAGAGGCGTCGAAGAAACTCGGTTATCATCCTTTTTCGACGCCGCGCGCGATCCTCTCGCAGCCCTACAACGACCGCCCCGGTTGCACCTATTGCGGCTTCTGTCAGGCGTTCGGCTGCCATGTCGGCGCGAAATCCTCGATCCTCGTGACCAAGCTCCCCGAGGCCGACGCGACGAAAAACTTCAAGCTGATCACCGGCGCCGTCTGCCACCGGGTCAACACCGACAACAGCGGCAAGGCGACGGGCGTTTCGTACTACGGCCCCGACGGTTCCGACAATTCCGTCGAGGCCGACATCGTGATCATGGCGCCCTTCATCTACGACAATGTGCGTTTGCTCATGCTGTCGAAGACCGACAAGTTTCCAAACGGCCTCGCCAATTCCAGCGGCCATCTGGGCAAGCATGTGATGGCGCATATCGGCACGCGCGCTTTCGCCGTCTTCGACGACCGCCACATCAACATCTTCATGGGGCCGAGCGCGCAACGCCATTGCGTCGACGATTTCAACGCCGATAATTTCGACCATAAGGACCTCGGCTTCATTCGCGGCGCGCAAGTCAACGTAAGTCCCGCCGATCTCGAAGCCGGACCCATTGGCACGGCGATGCGCATGGAGCCGCCGCCGGGCACGCCCCGCTGGGGCGCCGCCTATCGGGATTTCTTCGCGAAATATTTTACCCGTTACGCGGGCC
The DNA here is from genome assembly GCA_025363375.1 of Hyphomicrobiales bacterium. Lineage (GTDB taxonomy): Bacteria > Pseudomonadota > Alphaproteobacteria > Rhizobiales > Beijerinckiaceae > Terripilifer. Next base: position 1,392 of record JANYDZ010000170.1, on the reverse strand, counting down.
TCAACGCGCAGACGGAAAACCTGCCCTACGCCGACCAGACCATCGATCTCGATCCCAACGTGCGCGACATCTACGGCATGCCGGCGCCGCGCATGACCTATGACTGGCGGCGCCCCAACGAGCGCGCCCGCGTCGAATTCCTCGGCAGGAAGCTTGAGGAAATCGGCCGCGCCATGGGCGCCGCGAAAGTCTGGCGTCCGCCGACCAATCAGGGCCAACCCGGCGCGCACCATCAGGGCGGCACGCGCATGGGCGGCGATCCGAAAAGCTCCGTCGTCAACAAATACAGCCAGAGCTGGGACATTCCCAATCTCTTCATCGTGGGAAGCTCGACCTTCCCGACCATGAGCGGCTTCAACCCGACGCTGACGATCCAGGCCGTCGCCTACATGACGGCGGACGCGATCGTGAAGCGTTACGTGAAGAATCCGGGCGTTTTGCTGGCGTAGGGGAAGGCGCGGATCGGGAGCGGGGAACAGGCGGCTGGATTCAAGCGGCGGTCGCGGCCGTCCCGTTGAATTCCGCGTCAACTCCTTGCTTGCCGCTTGCGCTTCCACGCACATCGAGGAGTCGTTCATGGCCGTCGAAAAAACCGAAGTCGTCATCGTCGGCATGGGCGCGGCGGGCGGCATTCTGGCCGCCGAACTCGCCAGGGCCGGCATGAAGGTCATAGGTCTCGAGCGCGGGCCGCGGCTGCAAACCAGGGACTTCAATCCGCACGATGAATTGCGTTATTCAACGCGGCAGGATTTGCGGCCCGACCCCAGGGGACAGCCGATCACCTGGCGGCCCAACACAAACCAGCGCGCCGCGCCGCTCAACACAATGAGTTACGGCAATCAGGCCGGCGGCGGCACCGTGCATTACGGCGCCGTGTCCTGGCGCAACCATGAAGACGATTTTCGCGTGCGCGGCGCCACGGTCGAACGCTACGGCGAGAAGTTTCTGCCCGAGGGCTCAAGCCTCGCCGATTGGCCGCTTTCCTACAACGATCTCGAACCCTGGTACGACCGCGCTGAATATGATCTGGGCGTGTCGGGCAAGGCGGGCAATCTGCAAGGCAGGAAGATCGACGGCGGCAACGTGCTGGAAGCCCCGCGCAAGCGCGACTATCCGCTGCCGGCTTTGCGCCTCGATCAAGCCGCGACGATCTTCGACAAGGCGGCGCGCGATCTCGGCTACCATCCGTTTTCAACGCCGCGCGCCATCATTTCGGAGAATTACAAGGATCGTCCGGGTTGCACCTATTGCGGCTTCTGCCAGGCCTATGGCTGCCACGTCGGCGCGAAGTCCTCGATCCTCGTGACAAAAATTCCCGAGGCCGACGCGACGAAGAATTTCAAGTTGATCAGCGGCGCCATGTGCCACCGCGTCAACACCGACAATACCGGC
>JANYDZ010000050.1 GCA_025363375.1 Hyphomicrobiales bacterium | reverse complement strand
CTGCAAGCGCTGAACACGCCAGGCGCCGCCGCGCGCTGAAAATGATTTTCACATTTCCCTCCCGGAAATTGAACTTGGCTTTTCGCCTTGGCGCGATCTTGCCTCCGCAAATCGCCGGAAGGCAAGCGCTTTCGTCGGCGCGGGGCAGGGAAAGCGGCGCTTGATCTGGCGAGGGGAGCGGATCAGACTGCCCGCGCGCGAAAACAGGCGCCAGTGAATTCCCGGGAGGACAATCATGAAAACCGATCGCCGCAAGTTTTTGAAGGCCACGGGCCTGGCCACCATCGCCGCCGCGACGACAACGCCGGCGATGGCGCAAACCGCCACCGCGACCATGGGCGTCAACGCCGGTCAGCCCAACCTTAGTCAGCCCAACCTTAATCAGCCATTGCCGAAAAACATGACGCTCGCCACCATCGAACGCAACGGCAAGCTGGCTCTGGGCATTCGCACGCCCTCGGGCATCCTCGATGTCGCCGCTGCTGAGGCCGAGTTCAAGACCGGCGCGCCTGTCGTCATGGAAGACCTGATCGCGCGCAAGGGCGACGTGTCCGGCCTGCAGAAGCTTGCCGATCGCGCGAAGGCGGGAGAAGCCGCCAAATATCTCATCGCCGAAGGCGCCGCGAAGTTTGGCCCGCTGGTTTCGAGCGCCGCGAAGATCCTCTGCATCGGCCTCAACTACCGCGCCCATGTCGCCGAGGCCAATCAGACGATCCCCAAGTCGCCGATCTTCTTCAACAAGTTCAACTCCTCGCTGAACAGCCACAACGGCACGGTCTCCGTCACCACGGAGAGCGCCAAGAATTTCGATTACGAGGCTGAACTCGTTCTCATCATGGCCAAAGGCGGCCGCAACATTTCCGAGGCGGACGCGTTGAGTTGCGTGTTTGGATACGCGGTGGGGCAGGATATCTCCGCGCGCGATCTGCAATCGTCCTCAAGCCAATGGATGATGGGCAAGGCCGGCGACGGCTGGGGGCCGATCGGCCCGTGGCTCGTCACCGCCGACCAGATCGATCCGCAAGCCCTCGACATCGAATGTTCCGTCAACGGCGAGAAACGCCAGTCGTCCAACACGAAGATGATGATCTTCAACGTGGCGCAGCAAATCGCGTTTCTGTCGAAACACCTGACGCTCTCGCCTGGCGACGTGATTTTCACCGGCACGCCCGAAGGCGTCATCGCCGGCTATCCCAAAGACAAGCAAGTCTGGCTAAAACCCGGCGACAAGCTCGTGACGAAAATCGACAAGCTCGGCGAGCAGGTGGTGACGTTCACCTGATTTCAAAGGGTCGCGGCCGATACCGCCGGGCGGCGCGGCACACGAACTACGGCTGAATTCCTGTGGCCGCGCTTTTCGCCCGCTGACGCATGGCGCGCGGGCGTCGAGGCGCGCCATTCTGGCGGCAGGACGCGATATGCCGGCCCGGTTGACGGGCTCGGCCGCCGGAACTTATGAGGGACGCGATTGACCCTCACGCGAGGCATTTATGGCGCGGTTTTCAACTCTTGCTGAAGCGGTCCGGGAGAATGTCCACGACGGCGATGTCGTGGCGATGGAAGGCTTTACCCACCTCATCCCCTTCGCGGCGGGCCACGAGGTGATCCGACAGGGGCTCAAGCGCCTGACGCTGATCCGCATGACGCCCGACATTATCTACGATCAGATGATCGGCATGGGCTGCGCGGACAAGCTCGTGTTCTCCTGGGGCGGCAATCCCGGCGTCGGCTCGACGCACCGCATCCGCGACGCCGTCGAGAACGCCTGGCCGAAAGCGCTGGAATTGGAAGAACATTCGCACGCCGCCATGGCCAACGCCTATGAAGCGGGCGCCGCGAACCTGCCGTTTGCGGTGCTGCGCGGCTACATCGGCGTTGATCTGCCGAAGGTCAATCCACGCATCAAATCTGTGACGTGCCCCTATACCGGCGAAGTGCTCGCGACCGTGCCGGCCTTGCGGCCGGACGTCGGCATTGTCCACGCGTGCCGCGCCGACCGCGCCGGCAATGTGTTGATCGAGGGCATCGTCGGTTGCCAGAAGGAAGTGGTGCTGGCGTCAAAGCGCGTCATTGTAACGGTGGAGGAGATCGTCGACGATCTCGGCGCCGCTTCGCCCAACGCGGTCGTGCTCCCGTCGTGGACGCTCGGCGCTGTCGTCGCTGTGCCCGGCGGCGCGTTTCCCGCTTACGCGCATGGATACTACAAGCGCGCCAATTCCTTTTACATCGCGTGGGACAAGATTTCGCGCGAGCGCGAATCCTTTCTGGCGTGGATGAAGGAAAACGTTCTGGAAAAAGGTCCGGAAGCCTTCGCTGTCCACGCCGGCAAAAGAGCCGCTTCATGAACGCCTATACGCAGAATGAAATAATGATCATCGCCGCCGCGCGCGCGTTGCGCAACGAGGACATTTGCTTCGTCGGCATCGGCGCGCCTTCGGCCGCGTGCAATCTCGCGCGGTTGACCCACGCGCCGGATATCACGCTGATCTACGAGTCCGGCACGATCGCAACCAGGCCCGACGTGCTGCCGCTCTCGATAGGCGACGGCGATCTCTGCGACACCGCGCTGACGACGGTTTCCGTGCCGGAAATGTTCCGCTACTGGCTGCAGGGCGGGCGCATGTCCGTCGGCTTTCTCGGCGGCGCGCAGATCGACCGCTACGCCAATCTCAACACGACTGTCGTTGGCGATTATCACAAGCCGAAGGTGCGCCTGCCCGGCGGCGGCGGCGCGCCCGAGATTGCGACAAATTGCGGCGAGATTTTCATCATCATGGCCATGGGCAAACGCGCCTTCGTGGAAACGCTGCCTTTCATCACCTCGATGGGCCATGGCGCGACGGGCCGCGAGCGCCGCTCGCTGGGCGTGAAGACAAAGGGGCCGACGAAGCTCATCACCGACCTCTGCGTGTTCGAGCCGGATCACGAGACGAAGGAAATGACCGTCGCTTCGATCCATCCCGGCGTGACGCGCGGGCGGATCGCCGAGAATTGCGGGTGGGCGCCGGCCTTCGCGGCGGATATGGGCGAGACCCCGGCGCCGACGGCGCGCGAACTTGAAGTGTTGCGCGACATTCAGGCGCGCACGAAGGCCGCGCACGCCAGGTCTTGAAGGAGCTTTGCATGCGGCGCCCCTGGTCCTGGCGCGACGATCCCGCGGTGCCCGCTTTCCCCGACGACAAGCCGATCGTCGTCTTCGATGGTCACTGCGTCCTGTGTTCGCGCTTCGCGCGGTTTGTATTGCGGCGCGACAGACGCGCGCTCTATCGCCTTCTGCCGGCGCAAACGCGGCTGGGACGCGCGCTTTACGCGCACTACGGACTCGATCCTGAAAATTATCAGACCAATATTCTGATCGCAGATGGAATCGCCTCGTTCGAATCGGAAAGCGCGATACGCATTTTCGCGGGGCTCGGATTTCCATGGTCGTTGGCGAGGGCGCTGCGCGTTTTACCGCTGTCTCTTCGCGACGCGCTCTATAAAATTGTGGCGCGCAATCGTTTCAACTGGTGGGGCCGACAGGACGTTTGCATGTTGAACGCGAAGGGCTTTGAAGACCGGTTTCTGGCTTAATCCTTGCCGCAAACCGCTTTCAGAGCGCGCCATTCGCCGAAATCGAGAATGGGCTTTCCGCTTACGGGTTTCGCCTCGCGTTTGAAACGCTCGAGCCTGTCGCCGGTGAGCGGGTGACTCGCGAGGATGCCGATGGAGTCCTTCTGGTCGCCGGTGACGCGTTGCATCAGTTCGCCCGCGGGGATTGCCGTGCGGCCCAAACCCGTCATCACGTCGATCGCGACGCCGTCGGCGCGGCTTTCAGCCTCGCGCGAATAGGCGGAGGCGATGAGCTGCTGCGTCGCGAAAACCACGGCCGCGGACCCGGTGACGTCGCCGAATAAAAGACCAACCAGAAACGAAGTGCCCCCCGACTGAATCATGCGGCGCATGCCGTCGCGGTTTTTGACGTGGCCGAGTTCGTGCGCGAGAACCGCGGCGATCTCGTCGGGGCTTTCAGCTTTGTCGAGCAGGCCCTTGAAAAGATAGACGCGGCCCCCCGGCAACGCGACGGCGTTGGCGACGGGACTGCGGATCACTTTGGCGTCGATGGGCAGGTCCGGGTTGCCGGCTCTCTCGATGGACTTCATCATTTTTGCAAAAGCCTTGAGGCCCTCTTCGTTGGCGCAGGCCTCCGCGTTGAAGATTGTCTTGATTTGGCCGTCGACCATGTCGCCGATGCGTTTCTCCCAGGCGACGGGGACCAACGGCGCGAGTTTGTCGGCGATCAGCGGAATGCCGTAGAGCGCGGTCAGAATGATCGAGGCCGCGGCGGCGAGCGACCAGCCGACGATGCGCGCGTAAGCGCTTTTGCTTGTTTCATGGGCGTAAAGCGACGGGCACTTGTCGATGAGAGTCGAGCGGAAAGCTCCATCCGTGATCACAAGACGCGCGAGTTCCGGCGCCGACGACGACAGCAGCCGCAATTCAGTCGCCGGCGAATCCGCGCGTCGGATCGTGTCGAGCGGCCATGTATCGACGACCGCTCCGTTTTCGATGATCTCGAGTTCAACGGCGAGACGCAGGCGCACTGCGCGGCGGCGATTGACGAGACCGTCAAAAAAGGAGGCGTTGGATTCAGGCGCGTTGACCGCGTTCAAATCGTTCATTCAGAGACCCGCGACGTCGAGGCCGTCGGCGAGTCCTTCGCCGAGCGCGTTGACCGCCTCGCCGCGCGCGGCGACGCCGTCGGCGGCTTCGAGGCGCGAGACCGTGATGGAGCTGGAAACAACGCGCCACATTTCGCGCGTGAGATAGAAGCGTTGCACGATGCCGATGGCGAGCAGTACGGCGAGATAGCCGATGATGACGACGATGAATATGGCGATTTGCGCCGGACTGAAATCGCCGCGCATGCTGAAGCTCGTTGCCTCGACGCCCAGAACGAGCGCAAGAACAACAACGGCGGCGACAACGGCAACGGCCATGCCGCACAAGACCAGCAGGGCCATGAAGAACATTTTAATGTATATCTTGAGCAGCGACCCGCCGCGCAGGTCGCTGGCAAGCGACAATGCGCCAAAGCGCACGCCTTCAGCCCACCAGCGCCATTCGAGCGCGCGGAAAAACGGCCACGCAAATGGGACGGTAAAAAGCCAAAGGCCGCTAATGCCCATCAACACGCCGCCAACCAGCGCGGCTTGCGATTGGGCGTCCGGCTCAAAAATCGACAATCCGATCTCCTTCAACCCGCCCGTCATGATCCCGCCGGCGGCCGCCGTCAGGACCGGCAGGATGGCAAACAGCCAAAAGCCAATTCCGCGCTTGAAAAACTCCGAGGCCTTGCCGACAAACCCGCCTTTCAGATCGCCGTACAAAGTGTTCTCGAGCTTGTAGCGCTCCAGCGAAGCGCGCATCCAGGGATAAGCCAGTCCCAGCGTCAAAAGCGCGAGCAGGCCCCACCCGAGCCAGCGAAACGCGTAATTCCAGCCCGAGCCCGTCATCCAGAAACGCACGCCGCGCCAGATGGTGCGCGTCAACCTGTAACGGCGGGCGCGATAGACC